>NZ_JAAVCB010000091.1:0-20393 GCF_014802555.1 Clavibacter sp.
CGCGCCGACGCGCTTGACCCCTTCATCGAGCACTACAACACTGAACGAATCCACTCAAGCCACGGGCTCACGCCCGCGGCCCGAGTGTCACCAACGTCATGACCCAGTACAGCTAGAGCGCCAGCGCGCCGATGGCCTCGCCGTACTGCGTCTCGCCGATGACCTCGAAGCCGACGTGGGTGAAGAACTCCTCGGGGCCGTCCTCACCGGGTTCCCACACGACGGTGAGCCGGTCGAAGCCGCGCGAGCGCGCCTCGTCCGCGAGCGCGAGGACCGCGAACCGGCCGACGCCGTGGCCCTGCGCGTCGGCGTCGACGTTGATGCGCCAGATGCAGCTGCGGAAGATCTCCTCGTGGGCCTCGGGATCGAAGTTGCCCATGATGAAGCCGACGACCTCGCCGTCCTCCATGACCACCCTCGGCCACGCGGTGGTGGGGTTGACGTAGGCCTCGGCGATGGAGTGTGACACGGGGGCGACGAAGGCCTCCTGCCCCGGCTTGAGCGTCAGCGTGTTGGCCGCCACGATCGTCCGGGCGCTCAGCTCTTCGAGTGTCATGTCGCTCATGGCCACAGGGTATCGGGCGGGCCTCCGTCGGACCAGGTGCCGCGGGCCGCGCGCCGGGGCGGCGTCGGGAGCGCGGAGCGGGGCCGGACCCGCCGATGTCTCGATGTCGAGAGACAGGGGCCGCCGGGTAGGCTGGCCCACGGATCCACCGGCGACGAGCCGGACCCGGCGCGCGCCGACGGAGACGCGCACGGAGGCGACCGACGAGCATGAGGAGGACTTCGTGGAGAAGATCAAGGTAGAGGGGACCGTCGTCGAGCTCGACGGCGACGAGATGACGCGCATCATCTGGCAGTCCATCAAGGACACGCTCATCCACCCGTACCTCGACATCGACCTCGAGTACTACGACCTGGGCATCGAGAAGCGCGACGAGACCGACGACCAGATCACGATCGACGCGGCGAACGCCATCAAGAAGCACGGCGTCGGCGTCAAGTGCGCCACGATCACGCCCGACGAGGCGCGCGTCGAGGAGTTCGGCCTGAAGAAGATGTGGCGCTCGCCGAACGGCACCATCCGCAACATCCTGGGCGGCACGATCTTCCGCGAGCCCATCATCATCAGCAACATCCCGCGCCTCGTGCCCGGCTGGAACAAGCCGATCATCGTCGGCCGCCACGCGTTCGGCGACCAGTACCGCGCCACCGACTTCCGCTTCGAGGGCGAGGGCACGCTCACGATGACCTTCACGCCCAAGGACGGCTCCGAGCCGCAGCAGTTCGAGGTGTTCCAGAGCCCCGGATCCGGCGTCGCGATGGGCATGTACAACCTCGACGACTCGATCCGCGACTTCGCGCGCGCCTCGCTGTCCTACGGCCTCGCCCGCAACTACCCGGTCTACCTCTCCACCAAGAACACGATCCTCAAGGCCTACGACGGCCGCTTCAAGGACCTGTTCCAGGAGGTCTTCGAGGCCGAGTACGCGGAGCAGTTCGCCGCTGCGGGCCTCACCTACGAGCACCGCCTCATCGACGACATGGTCGCCGCCTCGCTCAAGTGGGAGGGCGGCTACGTCTGGGCCTGCAAGAACTACGACGGCGACGTCCAGTCCGACACCGTCGCGCAGGGCTTCGGCTCGCTCGGCCTCATGACCAGCGTGCTCACCACGCCCGACGGCAAGGTCGTCGAGGCGGAGGCCGCGCACGGGACCGTCACGCGCCACTACCGCCAGCACCAGCAGGGCAAGCCCACCTCGACGAACCCCATCGCGTCGATCTACGCCTGGACCCGGGGCCTCGCGCACCGCGCCAAGCTCGACGGCAACGACGCGCTGAAGACGTTCGCGGACACCCTCGAGGACGTCGTCATCACGACGGTCGAGAGCGGCAAGATGACGAAGGACCTCGCGCTCCTCGTCGGCCCGGATCAGCCGTACCAGACGACCGAGGAGTTCCTCGCGTCGCTGGCGGAGAACCTGCAGACGCGCCTGGCCTGATCCCGCGGGCGTCGATCCGACGCCGCCGCACGCCGGAGGGCCCCGCCCCCGTTCCGGGGCGGGGCTCTCGCATGCTCCCGTGAGCCTCACGTGTGCAGGGGGCCGACGCGCGCCGTCGGTTCCTCCCTACGGTTCTCCCCATCGCGTCGACGACGCGACTCCGCGACGGGGGCTCACGCGCACCGCGCGTCTCGGGCTCCGCGGATCCACGAGCCGGTCGATGCCGGCGACAGGGGGGAACAGCCATGCCCATCCATCGAGACCCGCTCATGCCGGACCGGAGGCGGCGCCTGCGCGCGGGCCGTCCGCTCGCGGCCTGCGCCCTCGCGTTCGCGCTCGTCGCGGCCGGCACCACGACGGCCAGCGCGGCCGACACTCCGACCGCGGCCGTCCCCGTCGGCGCCGGGGACGGCAACTACCTCGTGACACTGCGGGATCAGCCCGCCTCCGCGTACGACGGCACCCTCGACGGGCTGGCCCCCACGCGGGTCGAGCCGGGCGCGCGGCTCGACGCGCAGTCGGACGCCGTGCAGCGCTACTCCGACCACCTCACCCAGCGTCAGGACTCGGCCGCGGACGCGGCGGGCGTCACGCCGACCAACCGGTACTCCCTCACCGTGAACGGCTTCTCGGCCAAGCTGACGGCTGCGCAGGTCCAGGAGCTCAGCCACGATCGCGACGTGCTGAGCGTGGAGCCCGACCAGGCCCTCCACACCACGTCCACGCCGGATTCGCGCTTCCTCGGGCTCGAGGGCGACCACGGCCTCTGGTCGAAGGCGGGCGGAGTCGACGCGGCCGGCAAGGGCACGGTGATCGGCGTCCTCGACACCGGCATCGCCCCGGACAACCCCTCCTTCGCGGGGAAGCCGCTCGGCTCCACGCCCGGGGCGGATCCGTACCTCGACGGATCCCGCATCGACTTCCGCAAGGGCGACGGCACCGTCTTCCACGGGACGTGCCAGACGGGCGACGGGTTCACCGCCGACGACTGCTCCACCAAGATCGTGGGCGCGCGCGCCTTCGAGGCCGGCTGGGCCGCGACGGGAAGCCCGATCGGGCCGCAGGAGAAGGTCTCCCCGCTCGACACCGCTGGACACGGGAGCCACACCACGAGCACGGCCGCGGGCGACGCGGGCGTGACGGCGACCACGGGCGCGGTCCAGGAAGCCATCGCCGGCATCGCCCCCGCGGCGAGGATCGCGGCCTACAAGGTGTGCTGGAGCGGGCCCGACCCGGAGGTGGAGACCGACGACGGCTGCGCGACGTCGGACATCGTCGCCGGGATCGAGCAGGCCACGTCCGACGGCGTCGACGTGATCAACATGTCGCTCGGTGGCGCGGGGAAGGCGGAGGACACGTTCCAGCGCGCCCTGCTCGGCGCCGCGGACGCCGGCATCTTCGTCGCGGCGGCAGGCGGCAACAGCGGCCCCGATGCCGGGACGGTCTCGAACACGGAGCCGTGGATCACCACCGTCGCGGCCAGCAGCGTCCCGGACAACTACTCCGGGACGGTCACTCTCGGCGACGGCGCGAGCTTCAGCGGCGCGTCCGTGACCGTGGGATCGACCGTGTCGGGCCCGCTCGTGCGCGCGGCGGATTCCGGGGTGGCGGGAGCCGCGTCCCCCGAGCTGTGCGGGGACGGGACGCTGGATCCGGACAAGGTGCGCGGCCGCATCGTGCAGTGCGACCGCGGTGTGTCGGCCCGCATCGACAAGAGCGCCGAGGTGGAGCGCGCGGGTGGCATCGGCATGGTCCTCACGAACGTGAAGCCGGACTCCGAGGACCTCGACGCGCACTCCGTCCCGACGGTGCACCTCGATGTCGACTCCCGGCAGACGATCGTCGACTACGCGGCGAAGGCCGGTGCCACGGCGACCCTCACGAACGGCAACACGACGGGCGTCACCCGACCCGCGCCCCAGGTCGCGGGCTTCAGCTCCCGTGGTGCTGCGGAGGCGGTCGACGGCGGCGACACCATCAAGCCCGACATCACTGCTCCGGGCGTGGGGATCCTCGCCGCGGTCAGCGACAAGGGCGGTAAGCCCGACTTCGCCGCGGATTCGGGAACGTCCATGGCCTCGCCGCACATCGCCGGATTCGCACTCGTCTACCTCGGCGTCCACCCGAAGGCGTCGCCGGCCGAGGTCAAGTCGGCGCTCATGACGACCGCGACCGACACGGTCGATGCGAAGGGCGAGCCCGCCACGGATCCGTTCGCCCAGGGAGCGGGGCAGATCGCGCCGGACCGGTTCCTGCAGCCCGGCCTCTTCTACCCCAGCGGCGCGAAGGACTGGGCCGCCTACGCCGCAGCCACGGGCCTCGAATTGCCGAACCCGGTGGCGCCGGTGGCCCCGTCCCAGCTGAACCTGCCGAGCATCGGCGTGGGGAAGCTCCTCGGATCCACGACCGTCACGCGCACCGTGACGTCGCTGACCGCGGGCACGTGGACGGCGTCCGTGCAGGGCGTGCCCCAGGCTGACGTGAAGGTCACGCCCGCGCGCCTGACGTTCACGGCTCCGGGCCAGACGAAGTCCTTCCAGGTGCGCATCACCGCGAAGCGCGGTGCGCCGTCCGACGCGTGGTCGACCGGTTCGCTCACGTGGACCGGATCCGCCGGCACCGTCCGCAGCCCCATCGCGGTGCGGCCCACCGCGGTCGTCGCCCCGGCCTCTGTCGACGGCACCGGCACGAGCGGGAAGGTCGACGTGTCGGTCGACGCGGGCATCACCGGCCGGATCCCGCTCACGACCGCCGGGGCCGCGCGCGGCGAGCTGCTGAGCGACGGAGACTCCGGCCACCCCGGCCACTCCGGCAGCGTCACCGCCACCGACGCCGACGGGGCCGAGATCACGGTGAAGGCGGGTGAGGAGGCGCTGGTCCTCGACGTGGCACCGGTCGACGGGGCATCCGACTTCCTGCTGGCGCTCGAGAAGGTGGGCAAGGACGATGACGACCGGAAGCTCATCAGCCTGCAGCAGACGTCCTCGCTGTCGGAGCGCATCGTCGTGCCGGCGCCGGAGGCAGGCAAGTACATCGTCACCGTGCAGGCGTCGACGCTCGCCGGCTCGGCGACGAGCGTCGGCTACGACCTCACGCGGTACGACGTGCAGGGCACGGGCGGGGAGGGATCCTTCCAGGTCTCGCCGGCCCAGCTCCCCGTCACCGCGGGGAAGAAGGCCACGTACACGGCCTCCTGGTCGGGTCTCGCGGCCGGCAACTCGTACGTCGGGCTCGTGAGCTACGGCGGGACCGCCGCGACCACGATCGTGGACGTCTCCACTCCCGCGGCCTCCGCGGCTCCCACCGCGACCACGGCTCCCGCCATCACCGGCACGCCGGACGTCGGGCGGACGCTCACGGCGTCGACGGGCGCGTGGGCGCCGCAGGGCGTGACGCTCGCCACGCAGTGGCTGTCGAACGGCACGCCGATCGCCGGGGCGACGGGATCCACGTTCCGCGTGACCTCCGCGGTGGCGGGCACGGCGCTCGCCGTCCGGGTGACGGCCACTGCATCCGACGGGCAGACGGGCGTCGCCACGAGCCCGACCGTCACGGCACGTGACGCGGCGACGGTGCACCTGCAGGCGACGCGACCGCGGGGCACGGCGAGCGGCACCGTGCACGTGCAGGTGTCGGTGACGTCGGCCGCGAAGCAGGCGGCCACCGGGGTGGTGCGGGTGACCGTGGACGGCGCGGAGCACGATGTGCCCCTCGACGGCTCCGGCACGGGCTGCGCGGACATCACGGGCGTCGCCCCGGGCACCCGCACGGTGCAGGCCTCCTACGTGGGCGACAACCTCGTCGGCGGGGGCACGAGCCGCGCGCAGAGGATCCTCGTACGCTGATCGTCGCGCGAGGCGAGCGGAGGGCGGGTTCCGGACGGCACCCGCCCTCCGTCGTGCGTGCGGCACGTGCTCCCTATACGGGAGGGGGCGGTGGAGCCTGGAAGGCGGCCGTGCGGCAGGTGATGGCGCCGCGGGGTCGGCGGTGCTCGGTCGGGTCCGGATCGCCGTCACTGCGGGACTCGTACCGCCAGCGGCAACTGTTACACGGCGGTAACAACCGACCGGTCTCAGGGCGAATACCCGGGGTATGTTGAGGATTCGCGCGTGTCGCAAGGGGTGCGCGCGGACCACTCGTACCCATTCGAAGGACGTGTTCGTGATCCCACGCTCTCCCCGGCTCCGCCCGGAGTCCGACCGCGCACCATCCCTGCGCAGGGCGACGGCCTCCGTCGCCGCCACCGCCCTCGTCGCCGCCGGCCTCGTCACGTTCGGAGCAGCAGGGGCCATGGCGGCCCCGGCCCCGACCGTCGCGACGCCCGCATCGGCGCTCGAGGACGGCCGCTACATCGTGACCCTCGCGGACGACGCCGCCGCGACCTACCGGGGCGGCGTCGACGGGCTCCCCGCGACCGAGGCCCGCTCGGGCGCCCAGCTCGACGCGAAGGCCGGCCCGGTCGTCGCGTACACCGACTACCTCGAGGATCGGCAGGAGGATGTGGCCGCCAGCGTCGGCGCCGACATCGAGTACTCCTACTCCCTCACGGTCAACGGCTTCTCCGCCGACCTCACGGCCGAGCAGGCGTCGAAGCTCTCCGGCGACCGGGCGGTCGCCTCCGTCGAGCCCGAACGGCTCTACCACCCCACGTCCACCCCCGCGGCCGACTTCCTCGGGCTCACGGGCCCCGACGGCGTGTGGGCGAAGACGGGCGGCCAGGAGGAGGCGGGCGAGGGCGCCGTCATCGGCGTCATCGACACGGGCATCGCGCCCGAGAACCCCGCCTTCGTGGGCGAGCCGCTCGGCACGACCGCGGGCGCCGAGCCGTACCGCGACGGATCCGCGATCGCGTACGCCAAGGGCGACGGCACCACCTTCCGGGGCACGTGCCAGACCGGCGAGCAGTTCACGGCGGCCGACTGCTCCACGAAGATCGTGGGCGCGCGCTACTACGTGACGGGCTTCGGCCAGGAGAACATCGGCACCGCGGCGACGGGCGAGTACGACTCCCCGCGCGACGGCGAGGGGCACGGATCGCACACCGCATCCACGGCCGCCGGCGAGGCCGGCGTGACGGCGACCATCGACGGCAAGGACCTCGGGGAGATCTCGGGTGTCGCGCCCGCCTCCAAGATCGCGGCCTACAAGGTCTGCTGGTCCGGTCCCGACCCGGCCGTGAAGACGGACGACGGCTGCGCGGGTGCCGACCTCATCGCCGCCATCGAGCAGGCGACGGCGGACGGCGTCGACGTCATCAACTACTCCATCGGCGGCGGCTCGGCGGCGACCACGTTCTCCGCGACCGACAGGGCGTTCCTCGGCGCGGCCAGCGCGGGCATCTTCGTCTCCGCCTCCGCGGGCAACTCCGGCCCCGGCGCCTCCACGCTCGACAACGCGTCGCCGTGGATCACCACGGTCGCCGCGAGCACGGTCGCGGGCAACTTCGAGGCCACCGCGAAGCTCGGCGACGGGCAGGCCTTCGCGGGCTCGTCCATCACGGTCACCGAGCCGGTCACGGGCGACTTCGTCACAGCGGCGTCCGTCGCCGTGGCCGGCGCCACCACGCCGGCCCTCTGCGGGCCCGGCGTGCTCGACCCCGCGAAGACCGCGGGGAAGATCGTCCTGTGCGAGCGCGGCACGATCGACCGGGTCGCGAAGTCGGCCGAGGTCGAGCGCGCGGGCGGCATCGGCATGGTGCTCGTCAACCCGACGCCGAACTCGATCGACGCCGACACGCACTCCGTGCCGACCGTCCACCTCGACGCGGACGTCTACGCGGCCGTCTCCGCCTACGCGGCGACGCCCGGCGCGACCGTCACGCTGGTGCCCGACAACACGACGGGCGTCTCCGCCCCGACGCCCCAGGTCGCGGGCTTCAGCTCGCGCGGCCCGGTGCTCGCGGACGGCAGCGACATCCTGAAGCCCGACGTCACGGCGCCCGGCGTCTCGATCATCGCGGCGACGAACAACGCCGAGGGCGAGGAGCCGACCCTCGCGCTCCTCTCCGGCACGTCGATGGCGGCCCCGCACGTCGCCAGCCTCGCGCTCCTGTACCTCGGCGAGCACCCGAAGGCGACGCCCGCCGAGATCAAGTCGGCGATGATGACCACCGCCTACGACACGCTGGACGAGGACGGCGGCAAGGTCACGGATCCCTTCACCCAGGGCGCCGGCCACGTCGACGCGCGCCGGTACCTCGACCCGGGCCTGCTGTACCTGAACGACCGCGCCGACTGGCTCGCGTACCTCGCGGCCACCGGGTACGCCTCGGGCATCGACCCGGTCGACCCGTCGGAGCTCAACCTGGCGAGCATCGCCATCGGCGCCCTCACGGGCTCCGAGACCGTGACGCGCGAGGTCACCTCCACGCGCGCCGGCACCTACACGGCGAGCGTGCAGGGCCTCGCGGGCGTCAGCGCCGAGGTGACCCCGAAGACGCTCGAGTTCACGGAGGCGGGCCAGACGAAGTCGTACGAGGTGTCGTTCACGCGCACCACGGCGGACATCGACGCGTACGCCACCGGATCCCTCACCTGGACGGACGGCGGCACCACGGTGCGCAGCCCGATCGCGGTGAACCCGGTCTCCATCGCCGCGCCGGACGAGGTGCAGGGGAAGGGGATCAGGGGATCCGTCGACGTGACGGTCACGCCCGGCACCACCGGGCCGATCGCGCTGACCGCGGAGGGCCTGACCGCCGGCCGCGTGTACGCCAACCCGGACGACGCGTCGCCGCCCATCTCGGGTACGGGGCCGGCGAAGGCGGAGCTGCAGTACGCGACCACCGTGCCCGCCGGCCAGATCGCGACCCGGATCGACCTCGACTCGGCCGACGACAAGGCGGACCTCGACCTCTCGGTGTTCCGCCTCGAGGGCGGGAAGCCGGTCGAGCAGTTCGACTCGGCGACCGAGTCCGCCGACGAGTCCGTGACCATCGAGACCCCGGAGGCCGGTGACTACGTCGTGGTCGTATCGGTCTTCTCGGTGCCCGCGGGGCAGAAGACGCAGGACTTCACCCTCACGCAGTTCGACCTGTCCGAGTCGACGGACGAGGGCGCCTTCACGGTGTCCCCGAACCCGCTCGACGCGGTGCAGAGCCGACCGGTCACCTACACGGCCTCGTGGAGCGGGCTCGCGCCTGAGACCGCCTACCTCGGTCGGGTCGCCTACTCCGGCACCGAGTCGTCGACGTACGTGCGCATCGAGTCGGGTGCGATCCCGGCGCCGACGGCGACCGCGCCGCCCGTGATCTCCGGCACGCCCGTCGCGGGCCAGACGCTCACGGCGACGCCCGGCACGTGGGACCAGGAGGGCCTCAAGTACTCGTACCAGTGGTACGCGGACGGCAAGGCGCTCGCCGGCCAGACGCGCGCGACCTACAAGGTCTCGCCGTCGGTCGCGGGCAAGTCGATCACGGTCGTCGTGACGGCGAAGCCGGCGACGGGACCCTCGGGGACCGCGACCAGCGAGGCCGTCGTGATCAAGCTGGCCAGCACCGTGACGGTGAGCGTCAAGCCGCCCGTGCTGACGAGCGCGCAGAAGGCCGTCGTCACGGTCAAGGTCGACAGCACCGCGAAGGCGGCACCCACGGGCACCGTCACGGTCAAGGTGGGGTCGGACTCGTACGAGGTCGCGCTGGATGCATCCGGCACCGGCCGCGTCGAGCTGCCGTCGTACGCGAAGGGCCGCTACGCGGTCACCGCGACGTACGCGGGCGACACGGCGAACGCGGCGAAGACCAGCGCGCCGAAGTACCTCTACGTGAGCCGCTGATCCGCGGCTGACCCGGAGTGACCGCCGAGGGGGCGGGTGCCGCGAGGCGCCCGCCCCCTCGTGGCGTGTCCGGCGCCGCCCGCGCCGCCCGTGCCGCCCGCGTCAGCGGAAGATGATCGTCCGCGCGCCGTCGAGCAGCACGCGGTGCTCCGCGAACCAGCGGACGGCCTGCGTGAGGGTGCGCGACTCCTCGTCCTGCCCGATGGCCATGAGCTCGCGGGCGCTGCGCGAGTGGTCGACCCGCACGACGTTCTGCTCCACGATCGGGCCCTCGTCGAGGTCGCTCGTGACGAAGTGCGCGGTCGCGCCGATGAGCTTCACGCCGCGCGCGTGCGCCTGCTTGTAGGGGTTCGCGCCCTTGAAGCCGGGGAGGAAGGAGTGGTGGATGTTGATGATCCGACCGCTGAGCCGGGCGCACAGCCCGGGGGAGAGGATCTGCATGTAGCGCGCGAGCACCACCAGCTCGATGTCGTGCTCCTCGACCGCGCGGATCACGCGCTCCTCGAACGCCTGCTTCGAGGCCTCGTCGGTGACGGGCACGTGCTCGAACGGCACGCCGTAGAAGCCCGCAAGGTCGGCGAGCTTCCCGTGGTTGCTGAGCACGAGCGGGATCTCGACGGGCAGCTGGCCCGCGCGCTGCCGAAACAGCAGGTCGTTGACGCAGTGCTCGGCGGTGGATCCCAGCACGAGCGTGCGCAGCGGCCGGCCCACCTCGTCGAGGTGCCAGGTCGCGTCGTACCGCTCGACCACGGCGGCCAGCACGTCGGCCAGCCGGTCGTCGTCGGCCGCGCTCTGGATCTGCAGGCGCATGAAGAACCGGCCCGTGTCGGCGCTCGAGAACTGCTGCGACTCGGTGATGTCGCCGCCCGCCTCGACGATCGCGCCCGCGATGGCGTGCACGATGCCCGGGCGGTCGTCGCAGGAGAAGACGAGGACGCGGTGCGGCGGTCGCGCGGGGGTGGCCTGATCGGTCATCCGTCTAGGCTATTGCCTGGCTGCGCGGATCCCGCCGGCCCCGGGAGCCCTCCCGCCGTCACGTCCCTCAGGTCCACATGACGAACACCTCCCCCATCTTCCTGCCCGACCTCGAGCGCGCCGAGCGCTCGGAGCGCTCCGGGCGTCGCCGTCCGCCGCCCGGCGTCGACCCGTCGTTCCGCTTTCCCTGGGTCGGGATCCTCACGCTCGCCGCGTGCGTGTTCCTCAGCGTCACGAGCGAGATGCTGCCCACCGGCCTCCTCAGCGAGATGAGCGGCGACCTCGGCGTCGAGGAGTCGCGCGTCGGCCTCCTCGTCTCCGTGTTCGCGGTCGCGGTGGTCGTCTCCAGCGCGCCGCTCGCGGCCCTCACCCGCCGGGTCCCGCGGCACGCGCTGCTGCTCGCGGTGCTCGCGGTCTTCGCGACGAGCAACCTCCTCACCGCGCTCGCGCCCACCTTCGAGCTCGTCACCGCGACGCGCGTGCTCGGTGGCCTCGCGCACGGCCTGTTCTGGGCGGTCGTCGGCGCATACTCGGCGCACCTCGTCCCGCCCGCGCTCATCGGCCGGGCGGTCGCGCTCACGGTCGGCGGCGGCAGCCTCGCGTTCGTGCTCGGCGTGCCGGTCGGCACCGCGGCCGGGCAGGCGTTCGGCTGGCGGGCGGCGTTCGCGGGGATCGGCGTGCTCACGCTCCTGGGGATCGTGCTGGTGTGGCGGTTCCTGCCGGCGGTCGGGCGGCCCGAGCGGGAGGCGCCCGCGGCCGCGTCGGCGACCGGCCGCGTCGGGTTCCGGCAGCGCATGGCCGGGCAGGGTCTCGGCGGCGTGCTGTTCGTGTGCCTCACGGCGATGGTCATCATGATCGGCCAGTACGGCTTCTACACGTACGTCGACCCGTTCGTCACGCGCGTGATGGGGATCCCCGAGCAGCAGCTCAGCGCCATGCTCTTCGGCTACGGGATCGCCGGCGCGGTCGGGCTGCTCCTCGCGGGCACCCTGTTCTCGAGCCGCCCGCAGCTCGGCGTCCTGGCGGGCCTCGCGGCGGCGGCGCTCGGGGTCAGCTCGCTCGCGCTGGTCCCGGGGCTCTGGGCGGTCGCGATCCCCGGCTTCCTGCTCTGGGGCCTGGCGTTCGGCGCCATCCCGACCCTGCTCCAGACGCGCATGCTGCACGCCGCGCACCCGTCGTTCCGCGACACGGCCAGCTCCTTCTACACGACGGCGTTCAACGTCGGCATCGGCGGCGGGGCGCTCGTGGGCGGCGCGCTGCTCGACGGGCTCGGCATCGCGTCGCTGCCGGGGGCGTTCCTCGCGGTGATGGCGGTGTCGGTCGTGCTCGTCGTGGGATCCGCGGGCCGGGCCGTCCGCGCCCGCGCCGCCTCCGCGCGCGCCGCCGGCTGACCGCCGACGCGTCCCCAGTCACATCGGGGTGCCTCGAGCCTGCGGGAGGCCGTCGGAGTCCCCAGTCGCACCGGGGTGCCTGGTGCCTGCGGGAGGCCGGCGGAGTCCCCAGTCGCACCGGGGTGCCTGATGCCTGCGGGAGGATGGATGCCGTGACCACGACCCCCGCGCCCCTCGGCCTCCTCCTCGACGTCGACGGCCCCATCGCCAGCCCGATCACCCGCACCCTCGCGATCCCGAGCATCGCGACCGATCTCGTCGAGCTCGCCGCCGCGGGCGTGCCGATCGTCTTCAACACGGGCCGCTCGGACGCCTTCATCCGCGAGCAGGTCCTGGGCCCGCTGCTGGCCGCCGGCCTCCCCGCGGGCGCGCGCGTGCACGCCGTGTGCGAGAAGGGCGCGTCGTGGTTCTCGATCACGCCCGAGGGCGCGGGGGAGGTGCACGTGGATCGGGCGCTCGCGCTGCCCGAGGCGTACATGCGCGACATGGAGCGTCTCGTCGCCGAGCGCTTCGCCGACTGGATGTTCTTCGACGCCACCAAGCACGCGATGGTCTCACTCGAGCAGCTCACGAGCGTCTCCTCGGACGACTACCTCCGGGTGCAGCCCGAGCTGGACGCGCGCGCGGTCGAGATGCTCACTTCTCATGGGCTCGGCTCGGTGCTCGAGGGCGTCGAGGTGCCCGACGCGGACGGGAACGTGCAGGTGCGCGTGGATCCCACGATCATCTCGACCGACATCGAGTCGATCCGCCTCGGCAAGGACCTCGGCGCCGAGCGCGCCCTGGAGCTGCTCGCCGACAGCGGTCCGCTCCCGCTGCGCTGGCGCACGGTCGGCGACTCGCGCACCGACTACGCGATGGCGCGCTGGCTGCACGAGAACGGCCACGAGGTCGCGCACGTCGACGTGCGGCCGGCCGACGGGATCCCCGCGACGCCGTACGACGTGCTCACGGCGGGCGACCTCATCCACGACGAGGCGGGAGCCGCGCTCCTCGCCCAGTGGGTGCGCATCGTGCGCGGCGAGACCGATGACGACTCCGCGTTCCTGGCGCCGGGGCGCTCCGCGAGCTGATCCCCGCGGCTGCCCGCTGCCCTCGCCGCGCTGCCGGCGCCTCCAGCACGGCTCGCGCTTCCCGCGCTTCCCGCGCCTCCCGCGCTGCCCGCCGCAGCTGCGCCCGTCGCGCCCGCCGCTCCGCCCGAGGGCCCGTCCGCATCCGGACGGGCTCTTCCGCGTGTGCGCGAACGGATGTTAGCCTCGGCTAACACTTCGACGGAGAGGCCGCCATGACCCGCACCGCCCCCGAGCGTCGCCGCGCGCGCCGGCCCGTCACGGGCCCGCGGCTCGTCCTCTTGCTCGGGCCCGCGTTCGTCGCGGCCATCGCGTACGTGGATCCCGGCAACGTCGCCGCCAACCTCACCGCGGGCGCGCGCTACGGCTACCTGCTGGTGTGGGTGCTCGTGGCCGCGAACCTCATCGCCGTGCTCGTGCAGTACCAGTCGGCGAAGCTCGGGCTCGTCACGGGCCGCAGCCTCCCGGAGCTCCTCGGCCAGCGGCTGCCGACGCAGCGGCGCCGCGCGTTCTGGGTGCAGGCGGAGCTCATCGCCGCGGCCACCGACCTCGCGGAGGTCATCGGCGGCGCCATCGCGCTGCACCTGCTGTTCAGGATCCCGCTCGTCGCGGGCGGCGTGATCGTCGGCCTCGTCTCCATCGGCCTCCTCGCGGTGCAGTCGCGGCACGGGCAGCGGCCGTTCGAGCTCGTGATCGGCGCGCTGCTCCTCGTGATCACGGTCGGCTTCCTCACGGGCCTCGTGGTGAGCCCGCTGTCGGGATCCGGCATCGCGGGCGGGCTCGTGCCGCGCTTCGACGGGCCGGACAGCGTGCTGCTCGCCGCGAGCATGCTCGGCGCGACCGTCATGCCCCACGCCGTCTACCTGCACTCGTCGCTCAGCCGCGACCGGCACGGCGTCCAGACCGACGACGGCGTCCTCCGTCGCCTGCTCCGCGCGACGCGCTGGGACGTGGTCACGGCGCTCGCCGTGGCCGGCGCCGTCAACATCTCCATGCTCCTCATCGCGGCGGCGAGCCTCGGCGGCGTGCCCGGCACCGACTCGATCGAGGGCGCGCACGCGGCCATCACTGCGTCTCTCGGGCCGGTCGTCGGCGTCGTGTTCGCGGTCGGGCTGCTCGCGTCCGGCCTCGCGTCGACGTCGGTCGGCGCCTACGCGGGCGCGGCGATCATGGGCGGCCTGCTGCACGTCCGGGTGCCGCTGCTCGCCCGGCGCGTGGTGACGCTGATCCCGGCCCTCGCGATCCTCGCGATCGGCGTCGACCCGACCACCGCGCTCGTGGTCAGCCAGGTCGTGCTGAGCCTCGGGATCCCGTTCGCGCTCGTGCCCCTCATCCGCCTGACGGGCGACCGCCGCGTGATGGGCGCACACGTCGACCGGCCGCTGACGCGCATCGCGGCGTGGGTCGCGGTGTCGCTCGTGGTGGTGCTGAACGTCGCGCTCGTGGTGCTCACCTTCACGGGCTGACGCGCGCGGGTCGGCCGGGTCGGCCGGGACGGCCGGGTCAGCCGGCCTCGGAGACCCAGACGGCGGACGCGGCGGCGGCGGTGAGCGGGCGGCGCGCGGATCCGTCGACCGTCACGACCATGGCGGCCGCGTCGCGCGAGCCGGTGTCCGCGGCCTCGCGCACGAGCGTCGCGTCGAGCCCGATGCCGTGCTCGGCGAGCTCGCGCAGCAGGCGCGGGTCCTCGTCGGAGATCCGCCGCACGCGCATGGGCCGGTCGGCGACCGCGTCCGCCAGCACGGTCGCGACCGGCAGGTGCGGCTCGCCGTCGGCCGAGGGGATGGGGTCGCCGTGCGGATCCCGCGAGGGGTGCCCGAGGTGCGCGTCGATGCGCGCCACGAAGTCGTCGGACACGGCGTGCTCGAGCACCTCGGCCTCGTCGTGCACCTCGTCCCAGCCGTAGCCGAGCACGTCCACGAGGAACGTCTCGAGCAGCCGGTGGCGGCGCACCATCTGGATCGCGTGCCGGCGGCCGTCCTCCGTCAGCTCGATGCTGCCGTACGGCCGGTGCTCCACGAGGCCCTGCGCCGTGAGGCGGCGGATGCCGTCGGATGCGGTGGCGGGCCGGATCCCGAGCCGCTCGGCGAGCCGGCTCACGGTCATCGGCTGGTCGGTCCACTCGGTGGCGGACCAGATGAGCTTGAGGTAGTCCTGCGCGGCGCTGGAGAGCTCGTCGACGGACATGCCGCCATGGTACCGAGCGGCCCCGCGCGCACCGCGGCCGATGCCGCCCGGCCGCGCCCGGCCCCGCGGTGCATGCTGGACGGGACCGCGGGCAGGGACGCCCGCGGCGGATCCGATGGAGGAACCACATGCAGTACCGCACACTCGGCAACAGCGGCGCGATCGTGTCGACCTACGCGCTCGGCACCATGACCTTCGGCGCGGAGGCCGACGAGGAGACCTCGGGGCGCATCCTCGAGGCGTACGTCGCGGGAGGCGGCACGTTCATCGACACCGCGGACGTCTACACGTCGGGCGTCTCGGAGGAGATCGTCGGCCGCTGGTTGAAGGCGCACCCCGCCGAGGCCGACCAGCTCGTCGTCGCGACGAAGGGCCGCTTCCCGATGGGGCAGGGCAACAACGACGTCGGCACCTCGCGCCGCCACATGACGCGCGCGCTCGACGACTCGCTGCGCCGCCTCGGCGTCGACACGATCGACCTGTACCAGATGCACGCGTGGGACGCCGTGACCCCGCTCGAGGAGACCCTGCGCTTCCTCGACGACGCCGTGCGCGCCGGCAAGATCTCGTACTACGGCTTCTCGAACTATCTCGGCTGGCAGCTGACGAAGGCCGTCGGGCTCGCGAAGGCGCTCGGGTACACGCCGCCCGTCACGCTGCAGCCGCAGTACTCGCTGCCGGTGCGCGAGATCGAGTCGGAGATCGTGCCGGCGTTGCGGGATGCGGGCATCGGGCTGCTGCCCTGGTCGCCGCTCGCGGGCGGCTGGCTCACCGGCAAGTACCGCCGCGACGAGACGCCCACCGGCGCGACCCGCCTCGGCGAGGACCCGGAGCGGGGCATGGAGGCGTTCACGCCGCGGAACGGCCAGGAGCGCACGTGGGCGATCCTCGACGAGGTGCGCCGCATCGCCGAGGCGCACGGATCGAGCTCTGCCCGCGTCTCGCTCGCCTGGCTCGAGGCGCAGCCGGCGGTGACCAGCGTGATCCTCGGCGCCCGCACGGTCGAGCAGCTCGAGGACAACATGGCATCGGCCGACCTGGAGCTCACGGCCGACGAGATCGCGTCGCTCAGCGCGGTGAGCGCACCCGTGGTGTCCGACTACCCGTACGGCCCGGCCGGCGTGCAGCAGCGCCACCGCGCGATCGACGTGCGCGGCTGAGCCCGCCGCCGGTCGTCCCCTCGTCAGCTCCGGCGACGCGGGGACGGCCGGCACCCGGTGCCCGGGGCGTGATCCGCACGCGCGGCACGTGCCGGCGCACCACGACCTCGAGGGTCAGCTGGCCGCGGCGGGCGAGGATCACGGCCACGACCGCGGCGGCCAGCGCCGGCACCCCGCCGGAGAGGACCATGCCGACGTGCACGCCCCAGGCCTCGACGATCCCGCCCATGAGCGGCCCGCCGACGGCCTGGCCGCCGAGCAGCACGAGCACATAGACGCTCATCACCCGCCCGCGGATGGCCACGTTGCTGGAGAGCTGCACGAGCGAGTTCGCCGCCGTCTGGAACAGCAGCGACGCCATGCCGACCGTGACGAGCACGGCGGCGAACGGCGCGATCCCGGGCATGAGCCCCGCGGCCGCCTGCAGCAGGCCCATGATCCCGACGCCCACCACGATGGTCCGCAGCCGCACGGTCGCGCGGCGCGTCGAGAGCAGCGCGCCCGTGAGCGCACCGATCGCGACCATCGAGTTGAAGAAGCCGTAGCCGCCCGCGCCCACGTCGTACACCTGGCTCGCGAAGGCGGCGAGGAGCACGGGCATCGTGAGGCCGAAGACGCTGAAGACGGCGACCAGCACGACGGGCCAGAGGATGGTCGGCTTCGAGCGCGCGTAGCGGAGCCCCTCCGCGAGCTGGCCGCGGCGGCGCGGGGCGGGCGGGATGCGGGTCAGGTCGCGGGTCTTCAGGCTCCACAACGTGAGCACCACCACGACGCACGCGAGCGCGTTGATCGCGAACGACCAGCCGGCGCCGACCGCGAGCAGCAGGATCCCGCTGAGCGCGGGCCCCACCATGCCGCCGAGCTGGAACACGGACGAGTTCACGCTGATGGCGTTCCTGAGGTGCTTCTGCCCCACGATCTCGGTGACGAACACCTGCCGCGCCGGGTTGTCGATCACGGTCACGAGCCCCGTCGCGAACGCGATGGCGAAGATGTGCCACGCCTCCACCGCGCCCGACAGCGTGAGCACGGCGAGCAGCGCGCTGAGGAGCGCGTAGGTGCCCTGCGTAATCATCATCAGCATGCGCTTCGAGCACCGGTCGACGATGACGCCGCCGAGCAGGCCGAAGAGCAGCATCGGCGCGAACTGCATCGCGACCGTGATGCCGACCGCCGTGACGCTGCCGGTGAGCTCCAGCACGAGCCAGTCCTGGGCGATGCGCTGCATCCAGCCGGAGGTCATGGCGATGACGTTGGAGGCCGTGAACCGACGGAAGTTCGGCACGCTCAGGGCGATGAGCGTGTGGCGCCACGGCGGGCGCTGGGTCTGGGTCGGGAGCGGGGCGGTCGGGGGGAAGGCGTTCGGCGGGGTCACGGTGTTCCTGCGGTGGCGGTTGCGTATGTGTGGCGTCGGTTCTGCATGGATGCGGCTCGGCGTCGAGCCGCGACCGACGCTACCCGCGGGCTTCCCATTCGGATCCCGTCTCGACATGATGAGTGCCATCACGTTCTCGAATGGCCGGGAGGCGCCGTGCTCGACCCGACCCTGCTCGCGACGTTCCTCGCCGTCGCCGACACCCGCAGCTTCACGCAGGCGGCCGCGCGGCTCGGCATCAGCCAGCCGACCGTGAGCCAGCAGGTGCGCCGGCTCGAGCGGGCCGTCGACCGCACGCTCATCGCGCGCGACACCCGGGCGATGCGCCTCACCGACGCGGGGGACGCGATGGCCGGCTTCGCGCGCACGATCCTCGCGGCGCACCGGGCGGCGGAGAGCTACTTCGGCGGATCCGAGGTGAGCGGCCGTCTGCGCTTCGGCACCGCGGACGACCTCGCCATCACGCAGCTGCCGCGGATCCTCCGCCACTTCCGGCAGCTGCACCCGCAGATCGAGCTGGAGCTCACGGTGACGCAGAGCGGGCCGCTGCACCGGCGGCTGCTCGCGGGCCAGCTCGACCTGATCCTCACCAAGACCACGGTCGACGAGCAGCCGTCCGCCCGGCTCGTCGGCCGCGACCGGATGGTGTGGGTGGGCCTCGAGCGCACGCTCGTCGAGGCGGGCGCGACCGTGCCGCTCATCGCGTACCGCGCGCCGAGCATCAGCAGGCAGATGGCGATGGACGCGCTCGAGCGGGCGGGCCGCACCTGGCGGATCACGTGCAGCACGCGCGACGTGAACGGCGTGCTCGCGGCGGTGCGCGCGGGCATGGGCGTCGCGGTGCTGCCGCAGGCGCTCATCCCGACCGACCTCGTGAAGGTGACCTCGCGTCTCGGCCTGCCCGAGCTCGACGAGGTGGACTACGTGCTGATGGACAACCCGGCGGGACCGCGCGCGTCGATCGAGGCGCTGACGTCGGCGATCATGTCGCGCGGGGTGACGCGCGCGAGCTGACGGCCCGGGCTGCCAGCGGGCCGCGCTACCAGCGAGCGACGGGCGGCAGGTCGTCGTCCGGCCAGGCCTCGCGCGCCCGGCCCTTGCGGCCCCGACCGCGACCTCGCCCGGTGGGCTGGTGCGGGGGCTCGGGCTTGTCGGGATCCGCGGTCGGGTCGCCGGGCTGCTCGAGCTGCATCGCGAGCGCGCGGAGCCGGGCGTCCATCTCCGCGTGCGCGGCGGCGGCCTCGTCGAGCCGGGCGCGCTCCTCGTCCACGTCGGCGGGCACGCGGGTGGCCTCCTCGAGCGGCAGCGCTGCGGCCTCCGCCTCGGCGAGCCGTCGTGCGCGGCGGCGCGAGGCGATGATGCCGAACGCGCCCACGGCGATCTGGAACATGCCGAGCCAGCCGGACGCGTCGTTGACCGGCGCGAGCACATGCCAGGCGCCGAGGGCGATCCAGCCGATGTTGACCCACATGGGCCAGGCGAACCCGGATGCGGCGCGTGCGCCCTCCGGGGGCTCGTGCGTCCCTCGTCCCTCGTCGCTCATGCCGTTCCTCCGTGCCGACCCGCCTGTGACCGTGAGTGTGTCACGCGAGGTCGTGAGCCGCCTGGAGCCAGACGAACGTGCGCGGGCTGAGCACGACGCCCTTCGTGAGGCGGAGCCGCTCGTCGCGCACGAGGTCGACGGCGTGCTCCGCGAATCCCCCCAGCGTCTCCGCGGACACCGTCGCCGGCTCGTCGCCGAGGTTCGCGAGCACGAGGACCGTGCCGTCGTCGTGCGGGCGCTGGTAGCCGAGCACGTGCGGGTCGTTCGCGTCGAAGCCGACGACGCGCGTGCCGCCGAGCGCGGGCGTGGCACGGCGTACCGCGAGGAGCCGGCGGACGCCCGCGTGGATGACGCCCGTGCTCGTGGTGCGGTCGTCGCGCTGGTCGTAGCGCTCGAACGGGTAGAGCGGGCGGTTCACCCACCTGCTGTCGTCGGCGTGCGCGGGGACGTCGTCGTAGCCGTAGTCGTTGAGCTGGCCGACCTCGTCGCCGAGCACGAGGAGCGGGAGGCCGCCGGTGCTGAGGGCGATGGAGTGGGCCAGCAGGATCCGCTCGACCGCGCCCGGGTCGTCCTGCTCGAGGCCCGCGAGGGAGGCGGTGGTGCCGGCGACCGCGCCGTCCGGGTGCCAGATGCCGCGGGCGTGGCTGCCGGGGAACCGGCCCACGTGGTAGTCGGCGAGGAAGCGGCGGTGCTCGTCGGGGTCGATGCCGAGGGCGCGCGCGTCGTCGTCGTCGAAGGCGAAGCGGAGGGCGTCGTGGCTGCGGACGCGCGCGGTGCGGGCGGATCCGGCCGGCACGTCGCCGCGGCGCACGAGGGCGCGGGAGAGCGGCGCGGCGGACCGGGTGGCGAGCGCCTCCCAGACGAGCGCGGTGAGCGCGGGGTCGTCGGCGAGGCGCACGGCGTCGCCGTCGAGGAG
>NZ_JAAVCB010000092.1:0-32327 GCF_014802555.1 Clavibacter sp.
CGCCGAGCGAGGCGGCGGGGCCTGACGCGACGCCCGCGACGCCCGCGCGCGGGTGCGCCACGGCGGGCGCGCCCGATACGGCAGGGCCGTGCCCGCCCTGGACACGGGCATGCGGACATGAAATGGTCGAGGACACGTCATGGCGGGGGGGGACGGGCATGCGGACAGCGGAAGGCTCGCGCCGGATCACCGGATTCGTGCTCCTCGGGATCACCTCGGTGATGATGGTGCCCCTCGTCTACGGCTTCGCGCGCGACGCATCGTGGTTCCTCGGCGAGGAGATCGGTCTGGCGCGCGCCGAGTCGGTGTCGCTCGTCGCGTGGGTCGCGGCTGCCGGTGTCGCGCTCGCCTACGTCGTCGGCACCTCCGTCGCCGTGCCCGGCGTCCGTCCCGAGTCGTTCCGCTGGTCCGGGCTGAAGGCGATCGCGGTCGTCAGCGCCGTCGTGAGCGGCATCGTGGAGGAGCTCGTGTTCCGCGGTCTGCTCATGGACGCGCTGGACGCCGCCGGCTCGAGCGCCGCGCTCCAGGTCGTCGTCTCGGCTCTCGCCTTCGGCGTCGCGCATGCCGTGTGGGGAGCGTTCGCGGGGGATCTCCGCCTCGTCCTGCCCACGGTCGTCGCGACCACGCTGCTCGGCGGCGCGCTCGCGGTCGTCTACCTCCTCGCCGATCGCACGCTGTTGCCCGTGGCCATCGCGCACGTGGCCATCAATCTCGTCATCGAACCGGGGCTGATGCTCTCCGTGGTGTCAGCGTCCCGCGCCGGGCGCCCTCGACGCGCGGGCGGCGGAGCGAGCCCGGACCGCGCCTGAGCGGAGCGTCCGGCATCAGGCGAGCCGCCCGAGGTCGATGCCGCCCGCGGGGGGCAGGGGGCGGAGCGTCGTCGCCGGGCGGCGGCCGTCGGGCGCACCGTGCACGTCCACCCAGCCGTGCAGCACCTCGGGGGATGGGCCACGAGAGGCGGCGCGCGCACCCGCCGAGCGGATCATGGTGAGGAACGCGGGGTCCCCGAGCATCGCCGGGATCTCCGGTGCCGTCGCGTCGAGCCCGGCCAGTCCCGTGGTGCCGACGGTGATGCGCGCGCCGGGCGCGGCGTCGCGAAGGAGCCCGCGCAGCTCGCCGACGGTGAAGGAGGCCTCGCGCTGATCCCTCAGGTACGCGGCGGAGAGCGGGTCATCGGGCTCGGAGCCTCCGCCGCGGCCGATGTCGACCGTGGCGAGCGTCGCGTCCGCGGCGAGCCGCTCGACGATGCGCGCGAGACCGGCAGACGGGTCCCGCCACAGGCCGAGGGACAGGTGCACCATCACCGCGTCGAGTGGAGGCCAGGCGTCGTACGCGGCGGCCTCCTCGGCGGCGCCCACGCGGATGTCCGCGCCCGGCACGCGCTCCCTCGCCCGTGCGACGGCGGACTCGGAGATGTCGATCCCCAGGAGGCGGCACCCGGGCAGCAGCTCCGCAGCGGTGGCGAGCAGCTCGCCCGCGCCGCAGGACACGTCCAGCAGCGTCGAGGGCGGTCGCCCGTGGACGGCGCGATGCCGCGCGACGAGGGCGCCGATGGACAGGTCACGCGACGCCGCGCTCTCCCTCGCGTCGAACGCGGAGCTGACCGGGGTCAGCTCCGGATCGGTGAACCACCGTTGGGCGCGTGCGCGCGCGTTGGCGCGTCCGCCGCCCGTCACCACGTCGCCTCGGAGGGGATCTCGGCGACGGGCGCCCGCTCCGCCTCCGCGGTCGCCCGGGTGGAGCGGGCTGAGCGGGCCGAGCCTCCCGGCGCGCCTCGCCGGAGCACGAGGTTGTGGGCGACGTGGAACGCGACGGCGGACGGGGTACCCCAGCTGAGCGCGAAGGCGCTCGCGACGGCACCGAAGAGCGCCGTGTACGGCAGCGCGCGGGGGCCGCCGACGGGGAGGTGCAGGAGCGCGAAGCCCGCGACGGACGCGCCCGCTGCCGCCAGGGTGCCGAGCCGCACGTGATCCCCCGATCGGATCGGGGCGCGCCAGATGGCCTCCTCGGCCGCCGCCACGAGCGCCGTGCGCATGGCGGGGACGACGCCGGACGGTGCGGCACGGGACGTCCAGCGCGCCGTCGCCCCGCCGCGGCGCTCGAGTCCGTCGATGCGCTTCGATGAACCCGTCGCCCCGGGGGAGGTGCGCACGGCGGCCCGGACGACGGACGGCATCGCGCCCCCGGCGATGCCGCCGCAGACGACGCGTGCTACGCCGATCCTCTTTGGTCGCCGGGGCGACGGGGTCGTGGGCAGCCGTCGCGCAGCGCGGGGCGACGCGATCAGCACGGTCGCGACGTCATAGGCCGCGAGGGCGGCGGACCGTCCGCGCGGCCAGCCGCGCTCCGCCGTGGCCCGGAGCGCGAAGGGCAAGGCGAGGTGCAGGATCATGCGCACCGCGTGCCCTCGTCGACCGCTCATCCCGGGAGCGCGCTCCCGGCGGTCAAGACGTAGATCGGAGCCTCGTCCACCCCGTTCTGGTCGATCATGACCTCGGTCAGCTCGTCGTCCACGAAGCCGCCGTATGGCCGGGACGTCAGCCCGTGCGCGGTGGCGAGGAGCACCATGTTCTGCATGACGTGGCCGGCCTCGATGAGCGCGAACCGGTAGGCGCGCGGCCCGTACTTGAAGCGCGACCTCCAGAAGCTGCACGACAGGACGATCGAGAACGCCGTCCCCGAGAGCTCGTCCTCGCGGAGGAGCGCCGCCATGAACGCGCCGTAGTCGACGTCGCCGAGTCGCACGAGCCCCTTCTCGAACGCGTCGAAGTGGTGCACGCCCGGCTCGATTCCCTCGACGTTCCGGGCGATGAGATAGACGTCCAGCGGGTACAGCGCCCCGCCGGACGGGACGGGGCGACGCCAGCCATTCGCTCGTCGGACAGCGCCGTAGCTCTTGAGCAGCAGGCTGGCGACCACGTCGAGCGGGACGGCGCCGGGGTCGTACTCGTCCGCGCTGAAGCGGCGCTCGATCGCGTCCTCGAGCATCACGGATGTCGCGCGCGGCTCGGGCAGCGCGACGAACGGGAGGTGGGTGTACCGCTTGCCCGCCCGCGTCGCGATCCGCTGCAGCACGCGCGACCGCAGCAGCGGCGCGACCCCCGGTGCATCCCACGCCATGGACGGCCGGTAGATCTTGCTCGCCTCGAACCAGTTCTCCGAGGGATCGTCGTAGCGCAGTCGCTCGTTGCCGTAGACCACGTCGACCAGGTTGGTCGCGTGGAGCTCGAAGTTCGTCATCGGGTGCCTCCTAGGGGAACGGGTGCGGTACGTGGTTGAGGTCGGCGTGCGTGAACGGGCCGGGCGCCAGGCCGAGCCGGTGCGATTCCTCCCGGAGCCGGCTGCCGCCGAGCATGCGACCGGCATAGGTGGCATCGAGCTGCCGGTACCCGGGGAGCACGACCTTGCTCACGCGCGCGCCCGCCTCGACGACATCGGGGCTGGTGAGGTCGAACGCGACGACGGGGGTCCCGCCGTCGGCGAGGTGGCCGACGAGGGCGGACCACAGTGCATCGGGATCGGAGTCGTCGAAATTGCGAGACCTCCCGGGCCCGGTCGTCCCGGTGTCGGCGGTGAGGAAGTCCAGCTCGGGCACGAGGTCGGTGCCGGCGAAGAGGCGGATGTGGTCCTCGAAGCTGGACACGTCGCCCGCCCAGTCGGTGGAGTGCAGCGCGTTGCCCTCACGCTGCTCGGTCTTCATCCACGTCCGCGTGTACATCCCCTCCGTCGCGGCCTTCTCGCCCGCGCGCTCGATCGTCGCGGCGCTCGCCGCGCCGATCGCGACCGGCGCCAGGCCCGTGTGCGGGTTCCGCACCACGGCCAGGACCGTCGGAATGCCGGAGAACACGCTCATGTCGATCAGGTGCAGCTGCAACCCGGTCGGGCGGATGTACGTGGAGATGAAGCGCCGGAGCCGCGGGGTGGAGACGTCCACGTGCGGCAGGCTGAGCCGGTTGTACCAGGTGAGCATGAATGCGTCGCGCTCCACCGCCTCCAGGAGCCCGGAGATCCTGGCCTCCGTCTCCGTTATGCCGCAGGCCAGCCCGTTGCTCGTCGCGTAGGCGATCGACGCGTCGCCCGGCCACGGACCGGCGAGGTGGACGAGCTGGGCGGGCGCCCAGGCCCGCCGGCCCGTCGAGGCGTCGACGCCCTCCCGCCACCACAGGGGAGCGTCGTCCGTCCACCGTGCGTGGGGCATAGCCGGATCGGCCAGCTGCTCGTCGGAGAAGAACTCCCATGCGTCCGGACCGAGGATGAGGTCGCCGGTCTCGCGCATCTCGTCGGTGGTCCCGCGCCGCACCCGGGGGTCGTCCAGCGGGGGGGCAGTACGCCGCGCTGTAGCGCTCCACTGTCTCGCCGATCGCGGCGAGACGCGCCTGGGTGCGTGTGGTGGAGCCGCCGCCGTTGAAGGAGTTCGAGCGCATCCCGATGAGGGCGCTCCCGTCCGTCGTGTGGGCGCCGTAGGAGTGGCCCCACACGTCGTCGGTGTCGCGCAGCTTCTCGTACTCGCGACTCACGATCCCCACGTAGCCGCTCGACAGCGGCTCCAGGACCTCCATCGCGCGGGCCAGGGGCGTCCACGTCGCCGCCACGGGATCAGGCCTCCTCGGCGTGGAACCACACCTGGGGCAGCCCCGTGGTCGCGGACAGCGAGCAGTCCGGGCACCGGGGTACCCGGAGGGCGCGGTGCTGCTCCAACCCGATGCCGCGGTCGTCCAGGGAGAGCACGGACATGCCGCCGGGCACGGCGGACGGAGCGTAGTCGCGGAGGGCGACCCACTCGCCGACGAGGTTCGCCACGAGCCCTGCCTGGACGGTGTTGACCGGGTGGTCGTAGACGGGCTGGCCGGCTGGCTCCAGCATCCGGATCTCCGTGAGCTCGGAGCGCATCACCTCGTCGGTGAAGTTGGCGGACCGCCGGAGCCGGAAGCACGTGAAGCACGCGGAGCGCCGCGGGATCATGAACGGCCCCGTCCACGCGTTGCGGCCGTCGAACGGCGCGACGGCCAGCCACGGGACGCCATCGTCGAGGGCGCGGGCGTTCGCCGCGGCGAGCACGGGGTCGAGGTGGGAGACGCCGACGACCACGCGCAGGACGGCCTCGGTGCGCGTCGCGAGCCGGGTGACCGCCATGCCCTGCTGTTCGAGCACGTTCTGGATCAGGACGGCCAGCGGGCTCTCGTCCGCCCCGGAGATCTCCACGAGCGTGTCGTCGATGTTGCGCTGGGCCTCCTCGATGCCGACCTGGTAGCCGGACTGCTTGGAGGCCAGCAGGGCGAATGCGGAGGTCGCGGGTGGGACGGCGATGACGATGCCGGCGTCGACGAGCTGCGCCAGCAGCGCGACGAGGTTCTCCACGTCGCCCTCGGCATCCAGGGCCCGCGTGATCTCCGTGATGTCGGCGCCGGCGTCGCGGGAGACGACGGCATGGAGGCGCTCGACGAAGGGGACGATCCCCTCGCCGTCGAGGGTCGTGACCGCCTCTCCCGTCAGCGCGACGATCCGGGAGCCCAGGGTCCCGGTGGTCACATGCGGGGTGATGCGGTATCGGTCGGTCGTGCCGGGGTTCGTCATCGTCGGGATTCCTCTCGGATGTGCGCGGTCTCGGGGCGTGAGGTGACGGGTAGGGCGGGGGGCCGGCCGAGGAGGGCCGGGAGGACGGGTGTCGTCCCCGGCAGCGCGGGGTCGCTGGTCTCCTCCTGGTGAGCGGGCAACCAGGAGGCGAAGGACGGGGGGACCCCGTTGCGGAGGAGCACCTGCTCGAACGCGCCCGGGTCGAGCCGCTCGTGGCGGATCTCCCGGCCGATGTCCGCGGACAGCGCGGCGGCGACGTCGGCCATCGGCACCTGGACGGGTCCGGTCACGTCGAAGGCGCGGCCCGCCCGCGCCACGGCCTCCCGTCCCGCGGCGCACGCGGCCTCGGCGAGGTCGGGGAGCGCGATCCAGGCGACCCCTGCGTCATGGATGGAGGAGAGCAGAACCCCGCCGAGCTCGGCCCAGTAGCGGTACGAGTCGAGGCTCTCCTCGAGGGGCGCGCAGCGGAGGAGCACGGCATGGTCGAGGTCCGCCAGCAGCCTCGCCTCGGCCTCTCCCCGCGCGTCACCCACGTCGACGCGTCGGCTCGAGACGACGACCGTAAGACGGCCGGCCTCGAGCGCCCGGGACCGGATGCGGCGATCGCCGGGATCCATGGCCACGAGGTCGATGACGCGCGTCGCCGGGTCGCACACGGCCGGCGCCGTCACCGCGAGCGCGGCGAGCGCATCGCGGAACCCGTCGCGGTTGCCGACGTACCTCATGAGCGGATGACCGCGGACGCGTCCCGGCGGATGAGGACGAGCGCCAGGGAGGCGAGCGCGGCGACCCACGCGAGCAGCACCGCGAGCGGGATCCAGGGCACGGCGTCGCCGCCCAGCGCGGCCCACGAGGTGATCTCGAGCGCGGCGCGCGTGGGCAGGGCCATCGAGAACGCGTCCAGCGCGTCGGGGAAGAGCTGCGGCGGCAGGAAGAGCCCGCCGCCGAAGGCGAGCAGGAGCATGAGGACCTGCGCCACCGCGACGGCGGCCTTCGGCCGCGTCAGGTAGCCGACGCAGACGCCGAGGAGCATCGAGGGGACCGCCGTCACGGCCAGGGCCGCGAATCCGAGCAATAGGCCGCCGAGGGTGACCTGCGCGTCCGTCGTCACCCACGCGATCACCAGCAGCGGGATCACCGACAGGATCGCGAGGACGCCCGTGGAGCCGAGGTAGCCGAGGACGCGGGCGACGGCCGGCGACGGCAGCGTCCGGAGGTACTTGCCCCACGGTCGGTCGCGCATCTGCGAGATCTCGACGGAGAACTCGAACAGGCAGTTGAGCATGACGCCGAACACGCACAGCGCGGCGACGGCGGCGGCCGCCGCGTCCGGATCCTCCGCGATCCGGCGCTGCGGGAGCACAAAGAAGAGGAACGCGACCGTCGGCGTGCCGATCCCCATGATGATGCTGATGGGCGTGCGGACAGCCTCCAGGAGCTGTGCGCGGGCGTAGGTGCCGGCGAGCGCCACCGGGCTGACGAGGCTCATCGACCGCTCCCCTCGGGGTCCGCGTGCCGCGGGAGCGACAGGAGCGCGTCCTCGAGCGACACCCGCCGCACCTCCAGGTCGTCGACCCGGGAGCCGACCGCGTACACCGAGCGGAGCAGCTCGTCGGGATCGTCCGTGGTCAGGTGGAGACGGCGGCCGATGATCCGGGACGCGTCAGCCGGCGTGACGCCGACGAACGCGGAGGGATCGTCCGTCGCGAACGAGATCTCGACCTCGCGTCCCCCTCGGCGCATCTCCGCGAGCGAGCCGTCCGCGGTCACCCGCCCGGCGGCGAGGACGACGATGCGCGTCGCCAGGTCCTCGATGTCCTCGAAGTAGTGGCTCGTCAGGAGCACCGTGCATCCGCCCGCGGCCCGCCTCGCTATCGCCTCGCGCAGTCGGCGCCGCACGACCAGGTCGAGGCCCGCCGTCGGCTCGTCCAGCAGCACGAGCCGTGGCGACCCGAGGAACGCGAGCGCGACGGCGACGGCGCGCTGCTGGCCCCCGGAGAGCGCGCCCGCTCGCGTGCGGAGGAACGGCTCGATGCCGAAATCCCGCACGATCTCGTCACGAGGCGCCTGGTCGCGGAAGTGGGCCCCGACCAGCCGGATGAGTTCGTCGACGCGGAGGGTCTCCGGCAGGGCGACGGACTGCGGCGTCGTGCCGAGCCGCATCCGGGAGCGCGGGTCACGGGGATCGCTGCCGAAGAGGTGGACCCGCCCTCGGGTGGGGAGCACGGCGCCGTGGAGCAGGCCGATGACCGTCGACTTGCCGGCGCCGTTCGCGCCGATCAACCCCACGACCTCACCCTCGTGGATGTCCAGGTCGACATCCGACAGCGCCGTCGTCGAGCCGAAATCGACGCCCACGCCGGAAAGCGAGGCGAACGGCGTATCAGTGTGAATCGATTTTCCCCCTGGCATGCCAGGATTAGATCACGTTCCCGCGCGTGGTCACAAGGGGTTGCGGCTGCGGCGGCTTCGGTATCTAATGTGCGCCAGGGGCCTGGATATCCGAGCGCCTGCTCACGAAGATCCGGGAAAGGGGGTGAATCACGCATGATCACAACCACCGCTCTGCCGCGGGCCGCGGCTGTCACCACGACGGTCTACGGCGAGGGGCTGCATCTGTTCGAGCCGATGGCCGCACGATGCACCTGCTCGACGGTCATCTCGACCACGTGCACCTGGGGTTGACCCGGGCCCGGCGCTGACCAGCGCTTCCGCTCGTCCAGACAGCACGCGCGCGCGGACCCGCCCCCTGGGCGCGGGTCCGCGCGTCGTCCTGCCGGCCGCGCGTCGCGACTCTCCGGACGCCGAGGTCGGTGCTCGTCACCGCGTGGTCCGCACCTGGCCTCCGCGCGCTGATGACGAACTGGCGCACCCCGCCGAATCGGCGTCGAGAATGCCCCGAAATGCTCTGCGGCGGTCACGCCCCATTGTTTCGGCAGGACATCCCGGCGCAGGCGTGATTTGCCTCGATCGATTTCCGACCCGCGTCGCCCGCGGGCGGAGAATTACGGCCGGCAGCAGGCGGACGCTCCGTCCGTTGCGGACTCTATAGGCACGCTGAAACCCTTTCAGTTCCGCGGGCGAAGTACAACGCCCCAGATGCGCGCATTCCGCGCCCCAGCTGGCGCCCCCGCGAGCCGGCCGGTCCGTCAGCCCCCGATCCCCTCCAGCTCCGCGAGCGCGTCCTCGGGCAGCCGGATCCGCGCGCCCGCCACGTTCTCGCGCAGGTGCTCCACCGACGACGTGCCCGCGATGACGAGCACGTTCGGCGACCGCTGCAGGAGCCACGCGAGCGCGACCGGCAGCGGCGCGGATCCCAGTGAGGCGGCCACGCGCGCCAGCACCTCCGACTGCAGCGGCGAGAACCCGCCGAGCGGGAAGTACGGCACGTAGGCGATGCCGTCCGCGGCCAGCTCGTCGATGAGCGCGTCGTCGTCGCGGCGGGCGAGGTTGTAGTGGTTCTGCACGGTCACGATCGGCGCGATCTGGCGGGCCTCGGCCACCTGCGCGTGCGTGACGTTGCTCACGCCGAGGTGGCGGATCAGCCCCTCCCGCTGCAGCTCGGCGAGGGCCGTGAACGGCTCCTCGATGGATCCGTCGGTCGGGCTGTCGAACGCGCCGACGCGGAGGTTCACGACGTCGAGCACGTCGAGCGTCAGGTGCGTGAGGTTGTCGTACACGGCCTGGCGGAGCTCGGCGGCGGAGAGCGCCTGCGGCCAGCGGCCCTTCTCGTCGCGCAGGGATCCGACCTTCGTCACGATGTGCAGGCGATCCGGGTACGGGAACAGCGCCTCCTCGATGATCGCGTTCGTGTGGCCGGGGCCGTAGAAGTCGGCCGTGTCGATGTGCGTGATCCCGAGCGCGACGGCCTCGCGCAGCACCGCGCGGGCGGCGTCCGGGTCCTTCGGCGGCCCGAACACGCGCGGTCCCGCGAGCTGCATGGCGCCGTAGCCGAAGCGCGTGACGGTGAGGTCGTCGGCGAGGGGGAAGAGCCCTCCGGGCAGGTCGGTGGACATGGCGATCCTCTCGGGTGGCGGGCGTGGACCCACTCTCCCGCGGCCGGACGCGCGCGCCGCCGCACTAGCAGGAGCCCGTGAGCGGATCGGCCCGCGTGCGCCCGCGGGAGGGCGGCCCTGCTACAGCCCCTGCGCCGCCGGGTGCGCCCGCCGGGTCGCCAGCACGCGCGAGAACACGAGCACGAGGAGGCCCGCGGCGGGGATGAAGATCAGGCCGAAGCGGAGCGACGAGGCGTCCGCGATGGCGCCGACGACCGGCGGCGAGATGAGGAAGCCGAGCCGCAGCAGCCAGCCGACGATGGTGAGGCCGGTGCCGGGCTTGAAGCCGGGGAGCTCGTCCGCTGACTGCATGGCGGCCGGGATGAGGGTCGCGACGCCGAAGCCCGCGACGCCGAATCCGACGATCGTGCCGATGATGCTCGGGAACGCGAGCGCCGCGCCCATGCCGACGAGCACGAGCACGCCGCCGAGGCGGGCGATGGCGCGCTGGCCGAAGCGGTCCACCATGCGGTCGCCGAGCATCCGGCCGACGAACTGCATGCCCTGGAGCGAGATGAAGCCGAGGCCCGCGACGAACGCGCTCGCGCCGAGGTCGCCCGAGAGGTAGATGGCCGACCAGGAGCTGCCGGCGTCCTCGACGATGGCGCCGCCGGACGCGATGATCACGAGCGCGAGCAGCACGCCGTACTTCGCGACCAGGCCGAGGGCGCGCGGGGAGGCGGCGCGCGCGACGTCGCCCTCGGGATCCGGGGCATGCGCGTGCGCCGCGCCGCCCTCGCCGGGCTCCGGCTCAGGCCCCTTCAGCAGCCACAGCAGTGACAGCACGGCCAGCGCGCTGAACAGCACGGCCGAGATGGAGAGGTGCACGACGAGCGGCAGCCGGATCTGCGCGGCGGCCGCGCCCATGATCCCGCCCGCGACCGCGCCGATCGACCAGACCGCGTGGAACGAGTTGATGATCGAGCGCCCGTACAGCCGCTGCACGCGCAGCGCGTGCGAGTTCTGCGCGACGTCGGTGATGGAGTCCATGGCACCCGCGAGGAACAGGGCGCCCGCGAGCACGAGCCAGCCGGGCGCGAGGCCGGCCAGGAGGATCCCGACGGATGCCACCACGGTCGCGACGACCGCCACGCGCGCCGACCGGTACCGGCGGATGAGCACGCCGGCCGCGAGCCCCGCGATGAGCGCGCCCAGCGGCGACGCGGCGACCGCGGCCCCGAACTCGACGTTGGCGAGCCCGAGCTCCGCCTTGATCGAGGGGTAGCGCGGCAGCAGGTTCGCGACGATCGCGCCGTTGGTGAAGAAGAGGATGCCGACGGCGACGCGCGCGCGGCGGACGTCGCGGGTCGGGGCGGGCGTGCGCGACAGCGTCGGCGCGGACGGGGAGGGCATCGTCGGTCTCTCTCTGGCCGGGTGGCGCGTGCGGCGGTGGCGCCGTGGCGCGAGGCGGGTCGGCGCCGGATTCCCCGGCTGCCGGAACCAGCCTAGGGTCGGCGGGAGGCCAGGGGCGACGTGTCCTCGGTGACGTCCATCACCAGGTCCATCAGCGGCACGAGCCGGGCGCTCACCTCGTGGCCGGTCTCGGTGAGCCGGTAGTCGACTCGCGGCGGGATGGTGGGCTGCGCCTCGCGGAGGACGAGCCCGTCGTCGGCCAGCGTGCGCAGCGTGGAGGCGAGCATCTTCTCGCTGATGCCCTCGACCTCGCGCCGGAGCTCGCCCCAGCGCCGGGACCGCTCACCGAGCGCGAGGAGCACGAGCACGCCCCACTTGCTGGTGATGTGGTCGAGCAGGGTGCGCGACGGGCAGTTCGCGGGGTAGCGGCCCTCGGTCACGCCGGGCCGGTCGCGGGTCACCCGGAAGCTCATCTGCGTCATGATGACCAACTTACCGGAAAGTGGGTACCTCCCTGTGGGAAGGTACTCGGCGGCGGGGCAGTTGTCCCCGGCAGCACCGCACCCCATCGACTCGAAAGGCATCCCATGACCATCGTCGTCACCGCCGCCACCGGCCGCCTCGGATCGCGCATCGTCGCGTCCCTCCTCGCCCGCGGCTACGCCGCCTCCGACGTGCTCGCCACCGCGCGCCGCCCCGAGGCCCTCGCCGACCTCGCCGCGCAGGGCGTCCGCACCGCGCGCCTCGAGTACACCGACGCCGAGAGCGTGAAGGCCGCGATCCAGCCCGGCGACACCCTCGTGCTCGTCTCGGGCAGCGAGGTCGGCCAGCGCGTGCCCCAGCACACCACCGTCATCGAGGCCGCGAAGGAGGCGGGCGTCGGCCGGATCCTCTACACGAGCGTCCTCCGCGCCTCCACCACCGAGCTCTTCATCGCGGGCGAGCACAAGGCCACCGAGGAGGTGCTCGCCGCATCGGGCGTGCCCGTCACGCTCCTCCGCAACGGCTGGTACACCGAGAACTACGCCGGCACGGTCGACTCCGTGAAGCAGTCCGGCGCGCTCCTCACGAGCGCGGGCGACGGCCGCGTCGCGAGCGCCACCATCGCCGACTTCGCCGAGGCCACGGCGGTCGCGGCACTCGACGACTCGCTCGCAGGCCAGACCCTCGAGCTCGCAGGCGACGAGCGCTGGACGCAGGACGACCTCGCCGAGGCGATCTCCGGCATCCTCGGCCAGCCCGTCCCCGTCTCGCAGGTGTCCGCGGAGGAGCACGCGCGGATCCTCGGCGGCGCCGGCCTCGACGAGGGCACCGTCGGCTTCGTCGTGGGCCTCGACGCCGCCACGCGCGCCGGCCAGCTCGACGACGAGACGGGCGACCTCGCGCGCCTCCTCGGCCGACCCACCACGTCGCTCGCCGACGGCCTCCGCCAGGCGGTCGCCGGCGCCTGATCCGGCCCGCACCACGACGGCCCGTCCCCTCGCAGGGGGCGGCCGTCGTCGCGCGCGCGGATCTCAGCCCAGCGCGTCCCGCATCCGCCGGATCTCGTCGGGTCCGACCCGGCAGCACCCGCCGACGATCGATGCGCCCGCCGCGATCCACGCGTCGACGGACGGCAGCGCCGGGTCGCCGCCCCAGGCGCGCGCGACCGCGTCCCATCGCTCGCCGGAGTTCGGGTAGACGGCGACCGGCCGGTCCGTGACGCCGCGGGCCGCGGCGATCGCGGCCGGCACCTCCTCCGGGTGCGCGCAGTTGATCCCCACGGCCACGATCTCGTCGGCCCCATTCGCGAGTCGGAAGCCCTCGGCCATCGGCTCGCCCGAGCGCAGGCGCCCGCCCTGGACCGTGAACGCGAGCCAGGCCGACGCGCCCGAGCCGCGCGCGAGATCCACCAGGGCACGGCCCTCGTCGAGGCTCGGGACGGTCTCGCAGGCGAGGAGGTCGGCGCCGGAGTCGGCGAGCACGGCGAACCGCGGAGCGTGCCAGCGGCGGAGCTCGGCGCGCGTGAGGCCGCTCGATGCCGCGTACTCGGAGCCGTCGCCGAGGGTCGCGCCGTACGGGCCGACGGACGCGGCGATCCACCGGTCGCGGCCCGCCCCGGGAGCGTCGTCCTGCGCGACCTCGTCCCGCGCCTCGGCAGCGAGCCGCACGCTCGCCCGCAGCAGCTCCTCCGTCTCCGCCGCGCTCAGCCCGCGCGCCGCGAAGGCCTCGAACCCCACCTGGTACGACGCCGTGATCGCCACGTCCGCCCCCGCCCGGAAGTACTCGGCGTGCGCGGCGCGCACCGCGTCCGGCTCATCCGCGAGCACGCGCGCGCTCCACAGCGGATCCGAGAGGTCGTGCCCGCGCGCCTCCAGCAGCGTGCCGAGGCCGCCGTCGAGCACCAGCGGGCGGTTGGGGAGCGGGCGCGGCCGGGTCATGCGGACATCCTGCCGGAGCCCGGTGACGGATCCGCCGTCGGCGACGCCCCGCGACGTCCCGCAGTCGACACCCGCATCCGCCGCGCGCAGCCGACACCCGCATCCGCAGCGCGCCGACCCGGCCGCGCGGTGCCGGAGTCCCCGGTACCGTGGACGCGACGGTGGGAGTCCCGATGAAGGATGACGACGACGTCGACCTGGTGATCGACGCGTGGGGGGCGGCCATGCCCGACGTCGACTTCGCGCCGCTCGACGTGGTGTCCCGGCTCCGGCGCCTCCTGCCGCAGATGCAGCGGATCCGCGAGGGCGCGTTCGCCGCCGAGGGCCTCACGACGAGCGAGTTCGAGTTCCTGTCCGTGCTGCGCCAGCAGGGCGACGCCGGCCTCACGCGCGCCGGGCTCGCCGAGCGCCTCGGCACCGACACCGGCAGCCTCGTGCACCGGGTGAACAGGCTGACCGCGCGCTCCTTCATCACGCGCGAGGAGGATCCGGCGGGCGGCCGCAGCCGGCTCGTCGTGCTCACGCCGTTCGGCATCGAGCGCGTCGACCGGGCGATGCGCCGCCTCGTCGCCGACGAGGACGAGGTGCTCGCCGACCTCAGCCGCGAGCAGATCGCGACCCTCATCGACAGCCTGCGCGTCATCGCGCGCACGACCGAGCGGGTGCGCGCGCGGCGGTCCTGAGCCTGGGCGCGTCGCGCGCGCCGGAGCACGATGGATCCATGGCCGACATCGCATCCACCCCGCCCGCCGTCCTCTTCGACATCGACGAGACCCTCATCCACACGGGCGGCTCCGGCGCCCGCAGCTGGGCGATGGCGTTCCGCGACCTGCACGACGTGGAGGCCGACATCGGCGAGCACTCGTCGGCGGGGGAGACGGATCCGCAGGTCGGCACCGCGACCTTCCGCGGCGTGATGGGCCGGGACCCGGAGCCCGCCGAGCTCGCGCGCCTCTACGCCTCCTACCTCCGCCACCTCGCCGACGACATCCGCGTCTCCGAGGGCTACCGCGTGCTCGACGGCGCCGAGGCGCTGCTCGACCGGCTCGCCGACGCGGGCGTGGTGCTCGGCGTCGTCTCCGGCGCGATGGAGGGCGCCGCCCGCACGAAGATGGAGCCCGCCCGCCTCGGCCGGTTCTTCGTGTTCGGCGCGTACGGATCCGACTCGCCCGAGCGCGTCGACGTGGTGCGCCGCGCCATTGCCACCGCCGGCATCGTGCGTGGCGCGGCGCCCGTCCGCGACGAGGTGCTCGTGGTCGGCGACACCCCGAACGACATCACCTCCGCGCACGACGCGGGAGCGACCGCGGTGGGCGTCGCGAGCGGTCACTACTCGGCCGACGAGCTGCGCGACGCGGGGGCGGATCTGGTGCTCGACTCCCTCGAGGACCCGGCGCTCGAGCGGCTGCTCGGGCTCTGAGGCCAGCGGCGGCCGGCGGGTGGCTGTAGTTTCCCGTGAAGTCGTGAATGGAAGTGCAGCGAGTCGACGTGAGTGACTGACGCCGCGCCAGCTACAAGCGGCCACCCAGCCTCGCCCGCTGCGGATTAGCGCTCCCGAAGCCCGCGACGTCGCCCCTGCCAGCAAGGGCAAAACACGCATTATTTGACATAAGGTACATTATCAGCGCTTCGACTGAGGCGTTGACGGGGCTGTCGAACGCCGTTCATTGCGAGCAGCTCGCGACCTACTCCAAAACCCTCCAGGCCGTCGACGGGCCGACCAACGAGGCGAAGTCGGACCAGGGGCCGGCGACGCGGCTCCCGCCGGCCGCCGGCTATGACTGCCTCTACGTCACCCGCTTCGCGTACGTGCTGAGCACGTACGAGCTCACGATCGACGACGCCGACCGCGCCGCGATCGACCACACGCTCAGTTCCTGCTCGTGACCCGCCGAAGGATTCCGGGATGGCGACGTCCTCGAACATGCCCCCGGCGATCGAGGGGCTGCCGCGAGCGGGCGTCGTGGACGCCCTGCGCATTGCGTGGTGGATGCGCCGTGGCTTCTGGCACGGGTTCCAGCACTGCCGCCGCTGCGCGCGTGTCGTGGCGCTCTACCTCGCCGTCGCGTGGTGGGTGCTCAGCCTGCTCGTCGTCGTGCTACATGTCGTCCTCGTCACGTGCCCGTGGACGCGGTACTACCTCAGCCCCGACCGCGACGTCGTGCTCGCGCTGTTCGGGACCCGCACCGGGTGGCACATCGGCGACCACATCTCGGCAGCACCTGGAACGGGCCGCGGCCGAGCCCTGCGCGCCCGCCTCCTGCCCGAGCTGCTACCCATCGCGGACGCACGGCGCGTGACGATCCACGCGACGGCCGCGTCACCCGAGCTCGCCGCGCTCTACATGGCCGAGCTCCCGGGCCTGGTCGACGTCGGCGGAGGCACGTTCCGCGGCCGTCGTCTCCGCCGGCCCCCGGCCGGCTGAGCGCGCTCGCGCCGCGAAGGCGATGAGCTCGGCGCTGTGCTGCACCATCCACGCCACGGTCGTGTTCAACGAGGGCTCGCGGCGGATCCAGACACGTTGGCCCTGGTCGTTGCGGGCATCGGCGTAGAGCTCGAAGGTCAACGGGTCTCCGGGCGCTGCTCGGTGAGGGATCACGTACCCGAGCACGGGCCGGTCTTCTACCTGGATCCGCCAGTAGCCGGCCTCGAGGTGCGCCCCCGGGTGGACGCCGACGTCGCGCACGAGGCCGTCGATGCTGCCCGTCACCTTGTTCACCGGGGGCTCTCCTTCGTCGAGTCGATCGAGTGGGAGCGCCCGGCCGCGCTCGTCGACGAGCGTAAGCGCGGGGTCCGACAGGGGCTCAAGCCGAGATCACGGCGGCACGCGATAATAGCCGCCCGCAGCGCGCGTGAATATCACGGTCTGCAACGAGCCACAACGGGGCTGACTCGTCCACGATATTGTGTTACCGATCTGATATCAGCTTTATAAAATGTGTGACAATCTACTTGGATATTCGCCAAGGGGTTGGCGAATCGTGCCTATTATGGTTTGCTCGACGCGTCGTCCACGATCAGGACACGAGGTGAAGTGATGGATGCATGTACTCAGATCGCACTGTTGGTAGTCCTATCGGCAGTATGGTTCTACGTCCTCTACAATGTGATTGTAAAAGCTGTATCTACGGGCATCCGAGATGCGCGCAAAAAAACTGATCGAGACGACATTCACCGTTCGCAAGCGAACTAAAAGAATGGGAGTCTCCATGAACAAGCGCACATTATTCTCAGGGTCTGCGATCACCGCCGCCCTCGCTCTCGCAGTCATTCCGATGACTTCTGCTCAAGCGATCGAGTCATCAGACAAAGCGCGCGAGGTGACGTTCACCAGCAAGGTACAGGCCTACGCCAGCGCGAACCCGGCGGACGGGGAGGGCTGAAGGCCCTGATCACGGAGCTCGGCGGCGAAGCCAAGTCGACGTCCTCCACACTCCGCTCCGACGAAGTGCCCGGCCTGTCCGGATCCAAGGACGGCCTCGTCCGCCCGGCCGCAGACTTTCCGGAAGATGTTTTCACGGTCAATGTAGTCACCGGAACCGTTGATAACATCGGGATTGTCACGGGCTCCGTTAACTGGCGCGACGAATTCGCTGGCCAAGCTGCTCCAGTAGACCTCGCAGCGCTCCGCTTCAGTACGAATTGCGGCACGCCTTCCGACCTCACCGCCACGTCGACGAGCGTCAGCGGTGTCGCGACTGACCGCACGACCCTCCGTGACGCAGGCGTTGGAACCAACGCACCAATCTGGAACGTCGACGCGGTCACGGACGGTTTCGAGAATCAGGTCGACCGAGGATCGTTCCAGGCCCGATATGACGTCTCGGCGTGTGGAACGACGCCTGTCCAGGCAGCGTTCGACTATGAGGGCAACCAGCGTGGCGTCATCACATCCGTGTCGGCCAGCTTCTCCGGACTGAGCGTCGGATACGACAACCCGGGTCTCACCTTTGGGAAGTCCACCCAGCCCATCACCGTGAACTAGACGAAGCACTGCGCCGGCTGAGTCGGCAACGACGAGAGGGCCGACCCGTAAAGGGTCGGCCCTCTCGTCGTGCTCCTCGCGCTAGCTGGTTGCGGAGTGGTACTCCGCGAGCAGGTCCGCGGAGATGCGTCCGCGCTCAGAGACCTTGTGGCCCTGCTCACGCAGCCACTCCCGTGCGGCACTGAGGTCGCCCTTCGGGCTCGAGCTCGAGGACCGGCGCGTGCCGGCCTTGCCGGTTGTTGAGCGTCCGACGCGGCGGCCCTTGTCGGTGTAGTCCTCCAGCGCCGTCCGCAGCTTCGCCGCGTTGTCGTCCGTGAGGTCGATTTCGTAGTTCACGCCATCGAGCGCGAAGGGCACGGTCTCGCCCTGCCCCTCTTCGATGGGCGTGCCGTCGATGTCGTCAACGAGCGTGGTCACTACTTTGCGGGCCATCTACTTGCCTTTCCATGCGGATTCCGCGTCCGTGGACGCCAGTTCCTTGACCATAACCGCACGGGCGTGCGAATGGTGAGATCACCACACACATAGAGGCGATATCATCCGCTGGTGACTGATCCGAGGGTGTGGGAGGCGATGCCTGTCAGCCTGCGATCGGGCGATCTGCAGAGTGTGCTTGGTATTCGTCAGACGACGGTGAGTCTCTGGTTTCGCCGCGGGGTGATACCCGGCTACGTGATCGGGCACTCGTGGTTCGCATTCCGGTCCGAGGTCCGCGAGTGGGTGGAATCGACAGCGAACGGCCCCGCATCGCGTCGTCCACGGGACCCGGATCCCCTCGACGCGTACCGCGACGTCCTCTCCGTCGCTGAGGTGGCGCAGCTGCTGAGGATGAGCCAGCAGGCGATCACCGGCTGGATCCGAGACGGCTGCATGCCGGGCGTACGCGACGGCCGGCGGTGGACCGTGAAGAAGAGCGCCCTCCGCGAGCTCCTGCGTGACAGCAGAAACCGGAAGCAGGGCTGAGCGGAACGGCGGATGCCCCGATCGAGGGGGCCGACCGGGCCACCGAGGGGCATCGTCCCGGGCGCCGCGGCGCGGCACCACACCCCCGTCCGGGGATCCCACCGGCTGCAGGCGTCTCCACTGCCGGGCTGTCACAAAACGCCGACTCGCGTGTAACAGAACAGGGGAAGGCAGGGTGAGGCTCGCGATCGCAGATCCGCCGTACCTGGGACGCGCGGACCGCTGGTACAGCGACGGACGCGGCGGCGGGCACACCCGGACGGATGGCCTCTGGGCGGGCAACGGCCGCAAGCCCGACCATCACCCCGACGCGGCCGTGTGGGACGATCCTGCCGAGCACCAGGCTCTGATCCGTGCGCTCGAGCGCGACTACGACGGGTGGGCGGTCGCCGGTGCCGCCGACTCCCTGCCCGTTCTCCTTGAGGCGGCGCCGCCCGCGGCGCAGCTGGCGGTGTGGTCGAAGCCGAACGCGATGCCCGGCGGCGCGCGGCTCCTCAACCGGTGGGAACCCGTCCTCGTTCGTGTCCCGGACGCGCGACGTCGCCGGGAGTCCGGGCCGCGGGTCACGGACGCCCTGCACGCGGCCGCGCGGCAGCAGGGGTTCATGGGCGCGAAGCCGCCGGAGTGGACGCGGTGGGTCGCGGCCATGCTCGGCTATGACCCGTCCGTCGACGAGCTCCACGACCTGTTCGCCGGCAGCGGCGCCGTGGCCTCGGCGATCACCACCTACCGGCTGCCGGCGGAGAGCGCGTGCGCGTTCTGCGGATCCCCGATCAGCCAGCCGTCGACGGGCCGACGTCGACGGACCTGTGGGGAGGTGTGCCGGCAGCGCCTCGCGCGTCGTGCGTCCGTCCTCGCCGGCACGAGAGTCACGGCGCGCCCCGAGGTCTGAGGCGATCATGAAGGAGCGTCCGGCCGCGCTCGTCGACGAGCGTAGAGCTCGGGTCCGACACGCGGAACCGGGAGAGCGGACCGTTCGGGTCAGCCCTGCCGGAGGCGGTTACGCCCGGCGTAGGTCCCGGAGATCACCAGGTCACCCATCCGCTGTGCGTCGGACTCGTTCTCGTAGCCCTGGCTCCCGTCGGTCGCGATGACCTGACCGTTGTCCGTGGTCAGCCGCCAGGCCCATCGCCCGTCTGCGCGCTTGTACGTCAGCTGCGTTGCCATCTCTGCTCCTCGTCGGTGACGGTGATCCGACCGCGCGAGTGCGACGACCGGACGGTGCCCCGGTCCAAGGGGGGGGGATCGGGGCCCCGGGTAAGTGTCCCGGCGCCGAGGGTGCTGCGCACTACCCCCGTCTGGGGATCGCCGGTGCCACGGAACGAGGGAGTTCTCCACCGTGTCGTCCTGCAACCCTTGGCTTGCGGGACGACCCGCAAGCGTTCGGAGCTCGCCACGGAGTACCGAGGCCGCGAGTGTCCCGCAACCATGGCCCGCAAGGTGCTGCTGTTCCGCACGGGCGACCCGAGGACGCGAGACTGTCCGCCCTCCTCGGCGATGGGTCGGTATGGCAGGCGTCCTGCCGCAGTTAGTCCCTCCTTCCGCGAGGCTGGCGGCAAGCTGCTGAGCAGCATTCGGGGGTTGTCAGGAAGGGCGGGGCCAAGCGGCCCAGTCGCTGGAGACTCATGTGGGGAGGCCCCTTGGCGCGCGGTGAGCGCTTCACGCGCGACGCAGGACAGGAGTGCACACTGCTGTACACCAGACGAGGGGAGCATGGCATGCACTTCGAACGCGTACCGGAAGAGGGCGAGTGGCCGGCGGAGATGGAGCTGACGATCACGGAGTTCCCGCGTCCGCTGATGGAGCTGCTGTACGTGAAGCATGCGTGGGATCTGTCTCCGTGGATCCAGATCCCGGAGCTGGACCCGGCCCCATCAGCGGGGACGTCGCAACGGCCGGCGCACTGGGACCTCGCGTCCCTCGAACAGCGGTGGGCGGAGGTGTGGCGGGCGAACATCTACTGGAACGCACGGTCCCAGGGTGACTACAGCGACAAGACGGACCTCGCACAGCACTTCGGCATCACCGGGCCGGTCTGGTGGAGTCGGGAGCACGGGTGGGACGGCCTGGACCAGGCTGCGTTCTCTGAGTGGATGGATACCCTTGACCGTTTGAAGACATCCACCGTGTTCGAGTCTCCTGAGCGCCGAGCACTGCCGGACACGGTTGCGGCGTGGCGCCACGGCCTCCGGCAAATATTCGTCATGCCGTACAAGCCGTCCGGCGGAGCCGAGTGGAACGGGCCGGAGTTCATGACCGTTGCCGCCGGAACGCGGAGGGATCCAGATGCCTACCCCTCCGCGCTCCGTACCGGTCTCGCGATGAGCTGACCAGGCAGCGGTCCTAGAAGACGTCGATGGGGCCTCCGGAGTAGCACACGAAGCCGCCGAGCAGCACCGCGTGCGAGCCGAGCGTCACCTGCGTGCTGCCGCCCTGCTGGGTGTCACGGATCGCCGGCGAGATCTGCGGGTCGCTCGTCCAGCTCAGCCGGCCGGTGCTCAGGCCAGAGAAGTTGAACTGATGCACCTTCGTGCCCGTGGCGACGAGGGACTCGTCGACGAACCATGCGTGATCGACCGCGGGCGCCTTCACGACGTAGCTCGTGACGACCCGGATGGTGTTCCCGCCGTTGTAGACGGCGGTCACGGTCGAGGAGCCGCAGTTGCCCTCGACGGTACCGTCTGGGTGAACAATGGCGGCTTCGTCCGCGGACGCTTCTGCCCACTCCCTCTTGGCCTCGGCTGTGACAGGGACGGGCACGGTCCGCCCGTTGACCGTCTGCAACTCGAACCCCTGAGCCTTCGCGGCTGCCGCGTCAAAGCCGCCGAAGCTCATGGGCGTTACAACCGTTCGTGTGGTGCTGGCGAGCGCTGCTTGCGCGGGAACGGCCGCCGCGAGCAGGAGTGCCGCAGCGCCGATGGCCGCTAGCGCGTGGTGGTTCCGGATGTGACGCATGTGTACACCTTCCGATTGCCGGACCGCGGCTGATGCAGCGCATCCGGGCCGCCTCTCAGCGACGATCTGAGGTGTACTCCTTCGTGGGTTTGAGGCGAGCGGGTTGTGCGCCGTCGAGCGGGTGCCCTAGCGGCACCTACGTCTGCGGGTCATTGTCAACCCGGGGGGAGCGTGACCTGTCCGCTCTCCTCGACGGGGTGCCGACCGAGGGCGCGGTAGACGGTGGCGCGGCCGATCGAGAACAGGTCGCACAGCTCGCTGATGGAGTGGTCGCCGGCACGGTAGAGCGCGACGAGGTGTCGCTCGGCGGCGGGGGAGAGCTTGGGCTTGCCGCCCTTGAGTTTCCCCTTCTTCGCGGCAACCTTCATGCCCTCGCGGGTGCGGGCGCGGATGAGGTGGGATTCGAACTCGGCGAACATCGCGAGCATGTTGAACAGGAGCCGCCCGGTCGGGTCGGTCGGGTCGTGGATGGATCCCCCGATGCTGAGCGCGACTCCTTTGGTCGCGAGCTCGTCGGCGATGGTGCGGGCGTCGCTGATCGAGCGGGCGAGGCGGTCGAGCTTCGTGACCACGAGTGTGTCGCCGGCCCAGCACGCCTCGAGCGCCTTCCCGAGCGCGGGACGGTTCCGGTTGGTGCCGGTGAGGCCGTGGTCGACGTAGATCCGATCCGGCGTCACGCCGAGCGCTGCGAGGGCGTCCCGCTGGGCGGTGACGTCTTGCGCGTCGGTCGAGACGCGGGCGTATCCGATGAGCTGTCCTGGCATGCGTCCAGTGTCTCAGGTAAGGACCCCTCAGCGGAACAGTCGCCGGACCGCCTACCTGAGACGCATGACCCCGCGGCCGCCACTCGACGACGAGGTGGTCCGGGAGGGATCCCCTACCGGACCACTCCGGTGTCGACTCACGGCGGCAATCACGAGCATCACGGCACCAAGCACCACTAGAACCTACTCCCGGCCGGGTATAATGCGAAAGATACTATTACTATTACTATTACGGGTTTAACTATCCTATCCCGTGCTGGGATGTGGGGCCTTACGAGTAGACCGCTCTTGCGGGGGCCGAAGCGCTGTACGTTCGGCGCTGACCGATTGGCGACGGGCCAGGCGAGAGCTCCTCCCCGCCAGTGGCTCCCGACGCCATGGATCAGCTATTAAAAGTTCGATCCTCACCCCCGCGCGAGCGCGAGTCGCACCTGTGGAGAGTGCAGCTCCCCGGCCCGTCTCTCGCCCTAGTGTCTACTTCTGTGAGAATCCCACATAAAAGCATATTCGCCCTCCTGCTCGCGTTCGCCACCGTTGCTGGATGTTGCTCCGTCGCCGCACCGGCTCAGGCAGTCGATCGCATCGCCCGTGCATCGCTCCCTGTGCGAGCGGGTACCCATCTCATCTTCAGTGAGAGTGACGGACCTACCTATACAAGAGACTATGATTGCACCGCTGGCGCGGTGCTTACAGGATCTGGATTCCTGTCGCGAATCACGCCTTATCAGCGTGCCGTCCGATATGTAGCGACCGCGAAGCATTGCGGCGGTCGGGGCGCCCATGTCCACGTTAACGACGTTGAGGTTGGGTCGGTCATCTGGGAATCGCCAGACACCGACCTCTCAATTGTCCGAATTGAGCCCTTGCAGACGACGAGGAGGAGCTGCTATCCAACGTCGGCGGGTATCCGCTGCACGCTCACTAGTGACTACGAGCCCCGGGCGACGGGTGAGGTGTTTGCTGTGAGGAATCGCTCCGGTCAGGAATCGTCCGTGCCGGTAGCCGGAACCAAGGTCCCAGATGCTCGGGAGATTTTTTGCACCAGCGGATACATAACGGGACGTCTGTGTAATTATGTATCGACAAACCGACCGCCCGGCCTTATTGTCGAGAATCAGCAGGTTTTGGCGGAGACGTTCTCAACAGCGACGCAGAGGGGTGACTCTGGGGGACCTGTCGTCAGTAGGGATATGAAGATCATTGGCATCATCGGTGCTGGTGGCTTGCCAGGTTCAGGAGATGAGACCTATATGAGCTACATCCCCATCGCTGTACTTTTCCGAGAGCAACCCTATTACGTCCTAGCAACGTAGCTGCGGACCGTGACGAAGCCTGGGTGTGAGCTCGCCATCGGCAGTGGGAAAGGAGAGGCACTCAGCGGATGGTGTGAAATGGTCGCGTGCGGCAAGTTTCGGAACTTGTCAGCGATGTCGACCACTGTCTGGAGGGGGCTCCTGAGTGTGGCTTTAGCACGGGAGCGCCGCGAGGGGAGCGCGGGGAAGCGAGCCACCCGTACCGTATCTGACATAACTTATATTATCGGCGTGCCAGTCGAAGCGTCGAGAGGGGCAAAGTGCGGCTCGGGCGGGCGTCGCGCGCGTCTGGCGGCCATGCACTCGACCAGCCGTCGACGGGTGGAGGTAGATGCACCTGCAGGGAGGCGTGCTGGTAGCTCATCACCCGCCGCACTCGCGGCTTCGTAGGAGGCGTCCCTGACGTCGGCGTGGTCGACACCGCAGCGCGGCCTGGCCTCCTGTGACGCTCGCTATGCGTCGGAGGTGCCGTCCAGGCCCTCTTCTCCGAACTCGGCCATGACGCTGCCGACGAGCCCTTGAACGTCAATCGTGGTTGGCGCGGGTCGGGATCTGCCGTCGGCGTACGCGAGGCGGGCAGCGGTGAGGTCGGCGAGTCGGACGGCTTGGATGACGATCACGCGTCGTAGCCCGGAGGAGACTTCGCCGCGCTCGTGGGCGACTGCGGCAACTCGTGCGAGGGTCCCCGCGCGGCGTGCGATGCGGATGTCCGGGTGCTCGCGGTCCTCGCGCATGTCGGCGGGGACGGGTGGGAACCGGTATGAGCGCGGCAACTCGATGCGCGGAGACACCGGCGGGATCTTCTCGTTCAGAATCGCCCGGTACTTCGACCTCTCGATCGCCGCACATCAGTCTCCTCTGGCACGAGGACCTATGTGGCGCCCCGGAGCGGGAGACGAAGGATCGCCGCCACTGCATCCGGATCGGTTTCGGGAGGCGGCAATTCGGCGGCCCGTGTCCTTCAGCTCGCTCCCGTTCAGGAGGGGGCGAGCGAGTACCCGGGGCGCTCCAAGAAGAATTGCCCGGCGCTGATGTAGGTCATGAGGCTAGGATCGGATCGGAACACGGCTGAATGGACGCCGTACAGGAGCCCGCTTGTTGATACCACGGGGCACCCCGAGTCTCCGCCCAGGAGGCCGGTGCCTGATGTTGTCGCGCCATGTTCGCCCGCGTATTTGACCTGCTCCGTCGTGAGCTCGTGCGCCGTCCATAGGCAGCTCAGCCCGGTCGTAGCGCCGGAGGTGCAGACGTCGGTGTCCCCACTGGGGGCGCCGTCTCCAAAGCCCGTGACGGGTACGGTGCTGATGCTTCTTGTCCGCAGGCTGGCCAGCAACACCCTCCCGACGGCGCGTGGATCATAGGAGGTGATGACGATGCACGAGATCCCCGTGGACCGCGAACTGCAGTGCGGAATGCGACGCACGTTGGGCGCGACCTCGATCATTCCTAGGTCGCTGATCTGTGAGGTCCATACGACCTTGCCCAGGTACTGCCCTCCGACGCTCACATCCGTGCCGACGGGACCACAGTGCTTCGCGGTCACGACGTAGCGGGTGGCCCGACTCGCAGCGCTGAGGTTGGCTAGGAATCCGTCCTTCTTGACGACGAAGCCAGCTGTGCAGTAGCCGCCGCGCATCTGGAGCGCCGTGCCACCGACGACCGGGTACTGGGTCCTCTCATAGTCAACTGCAGATGCCGGCGTGGCCGACGCGACGAGCGCGGCGGTAACGAGTACGACGGCAGCTCTGTGACGCCAGGTGCGGAAAGGTCGGCGGCGAGCGTACCCGCGAAGGGCAACACTGATGGATGAGACAAACGTGGGGGACATGACCGTGAATCTACTGATGCCGCGCTCGATGCCCGTGCTCACGGTACACAGGCAGGCCGTGCACGGGCGATGCCCGGACACGTTTGACTTGTACGCCTCACGGCTGCGGCGGGATCGGCGGCCTCGCTCCTTGGCGAACTTGCGCGGAGGCGTGACGGCAGCGCATTGCACGCTGCGCCGCGACGTTCGCGGGATCGTGGCTTGGTCATCGCGTCTCCCGCATCCGTTGGCTTGCGGGACGTCCCGTGAGCGGACGGAGCTCGCCGCGGAGACCCGCAGCCGCGAGTGTCCCGCAACCATGGCCCGCAAGGTGCTGCTGTCCCATGCGGGCGATTCGAGGAAGCGAGGTGTCCTCCCTCCTTGGCGATGTGTCGTGTGGCATGCGTCCTGCCGTGGTCAGTCCCTCCTTCCGCGAAGCTGGCTGCCAGCTGCTGAGCAGCATTCAGGGGTTGTCAGGAAGACGGGGCCAGGCCGGCACGTCGCTGGAGACTTGTGTGGGGAGTCCACCCTGGCTCGCGGTGGGCGCTTCACGCGCGACGCAGGACAGGAGGGCACACTGCTGTGTCGTGGGGGATGAGCTCGCCGATGTAGTCGAGCTCGCAATCAGCGCAGACGATGCGAAACTCGGGATCCCAGCCGAGAACGCGACCCTGCATGAGAACGTCCCGCATCTCGACGCAAGTACGTGTACTCGACCTGATGGCGTGATCTGCAAATGCCCGATACCCGATCGCCCGGGCCGCGCCCCCAAGGCGATTTCGGAGTCGAAGCTCCTGGTCGACCTGCTTCGTGAACCGATCAACCTCGGAGCGCTTCAGATCATCCTCGCGATGCTCCCGATCAATCTCGGAGCGGACGGTGTCCTGTCGGCTGGCCCAGGAGCGAAGCGTTGTGTCGTCGCTATAGCAATACAGCACGCCAGGTGTGAAGTAGAGGCGCACCCCGCCTTTCATTCGTGGGTTATCGACCTCGACGAGGGGAGTGACTAGGTGTAGTTCCCAGTGAGGTTGTGAACGCGGTCGGTGAGCGCGAGCCCGCTGAGTGTGGTTTGGACCGGTGGTGGTTGTATTCGAGCAGCCGGCGGTTGCGGGCTCGATCCCCGGACGGCCGACGGCTAGCCCGCCGCCTCCGCGCGCAGTAGGTCCTCGAGCGCCGCGCACGCGTCGACGCGCGTCGCCTCGATGTGGCGGAGCGCGATATCCGCCGCCCGCTCGCCCTCGCGGCGCTCGACCATCGCGAGCAGCTCGCGGTGGTCCGCGAGGGAGTCGGGCCGTCGCGCGCTCGCGGCGGGCAGGTAGTGGAAGCGCACGCGCTTCGACATCGACTCGCCGACGGACGCCAGCGTGCTGTTGTGCGCCGCGGCCGCGAGGGCCACGTGGAAGTCGTAGTTGAGGCGCGCGAGGTCAGCCGGATCCGCGGCGCGTTCCTGCAGGCGGATCACCCGCTCGAGCTCGCGGAGGTCGTCGGCCGTGCGGCGCCCCGCGGCGAGCTCGACGGCCCGCGGCTCCACCAGTGCGCGCGCCTCGAAGAGGTCCACCAGCTCGGACAGCACGCGCGGCCGCACCGACATGCCCTCGTGCGCGCGGTGCACCACCCAGCCGTCGGCCTCGAGCGCCCGCAGCGCCTCGCGCACGGGGATGTGGCTCGTGCCCATCCGCTGGGCGACCTCGTCGGCCTTCACGCGGGATCCGGGGGCGATGATGCCGCCGAGGATCTCCTCCTCGAGCAGCACCCGCACGCGCTCCGCGGCGCCGAGACGGGCGGGGACGAGCGCGGGGGAGGGCATGCCCCGATTATAGGATCCGCGATCCGGCGGTCACCCAGGTGCGTTTCACATCCCGGAAACACCGCAGAAACGCACGTGAGCGACGCCGATGTTCCTATAGGACGCAGCCGGATCCCCCGCCGGCGTCACCCGATCCCAGGAGATCCCATGTCGCATCCCGCCGCCCCGCCGGTCGCGCGCCACACCGCCCCCGCCGATCCGGATCCCGCCGACCGCCCCGCCTTCTCGGAGTACGAGTCGGAGCCCGTCCCGCCGCACGCCCGCCGCCGCACCTCCTCGGTCGCCGCCGTGTGGCTGGGCTTCCCGATGATCCTCACGTGCGCGGTCTTCGGCGGCCTGGTCGTCCACTCGCTCGGCTTCTGGCCGGGCATGGGCGCCATCGCGGTCGGCACCCTCGTCCTCATGGTCTATGTCGGGGCGCTCAGCTACCTGGCCGGGCGCAGCGGCGAGAGCTTCGCGCTCATGGCCATGCGCACGTTCGGGGCGAAGGGGTACGTCGTGCCGGCGGGCTTCCTCGCCACGGTGGTCATCGGCTGGTTCGCGTTCCAGACCGGGCTCACCGGATCCACCCTCCACGGCAGCCTCGGCTGGGACCAGACGGGCACCACGCTCGTGGCGGGCCTCCTCTTCGTCGCGGTCACGCTGCTCGGCATCCGCGCGCTCTCCTGGATCGGCGTGGTCGCCGCTCCCCTCTACCTCGTGCTCGGCGCGGTCGCCGTCGTCATCGTCGCGACCAGGTCGGGCGGCGCGGAGCTGCAGACGGCGCCCGCGGCGGGAGCCGGCGCGCTGAGCTTCGGCGCGGCCGTGACCCTCGTCGTGGCGCTGTTCGCCGACTCGGGCACCATGACCGCCGACTTCACGCGCTGGGCGCGCTCGGGCCGGCAGGCCGTGCTCGCGACCCTCGCCGCGTTCCCGTTCGGCAACGCCGTCGCGCTCGTGGTCGGCGGCCTCGTCGTCGCGCTGGGCGGCGCGACCGACCCGGGCACCGCGGGCGGCGACTTCCTCGGGATCCTCGTCGCGCAGGGCGGTGCCCTCGTGCCGCTCGCCGTGCTGTTCGTGGTGGTGAACCTCGGATCCGTGTGCGCCCACTGCCTCTACAACGGCGCCGTCGGCTGGAGCCAGCTCACCGGGATGCGCATGCGCCGCACCACGCTCGTGCTCGGCGCGGTGGGCGTCGTCCTCGCGGTCGCCGGCATCTGGTCGTACTTCGAGACGTGGCTGAACCTGCTGGGCGTGATCGTGCCGCCCATCGGCGCCGTGCTCATCGTCGACCAGCTGCTGCTCGCACCGCGACGCGCGGCGGCCGGATCCGTCGGCGCGCGCGGCGCCTGGCGCGCCCCCGCCTTCGTCGGCTGGGCGGTCGGCGCCGTCGTCGCGCTCGTGGCCCACGCGTACGCCGACTTCCTCTCGACGGCGGTCGTCGGCATGGTCGTCGGCGCGGTCGTGCTCGTCGCCGTGGACGCCGCGGGACGCGTGCGCGCCCCGCTCGGCGCGGCCGTCGAGGCGGGGGAGGCCCGCTCGTGAGCGCGGTCACCGTGCCCGCGCCCGTCGCCGGCACCACGGCCGTCGCGGCGGATCCCTACGCCTGGCCCTACGACGGCGCCGTCGACGTCGCCCGCACCGCCGTGGTCTGCATCGACTGGCAGGTCGACTTCTGCGGCGTCGGCGGCTACGTCGACCGCATGGGCTACGACCTCGCGCTCACCCGCGCGGGCCTCGCGCCCACCGCCCGGCTGCTCGAGCGGGTGCGCGAGCTCGGCATGTCCGTGATTCACACCCGCGAGGGCCACCGCCCCGACCTCTCCGACCTGCCCGCGAACAAGCGGTGGCGGTCGGAGCGCGCGGGCGCCGAGATCGGCAGCGTCGGCCCGTGCGGGCGGATCCTCGTGCGCGGCGAGCCCGGCTGGGAGATCGTCCCCGAGGTGGCCCCGCTCCCGGGCGAGCCCGTGATCGACAAGCCGGGCAAGGGCGCCTTCTACGCGACCGACCTCGACCTGCTGCTGCGCTCGCGCGGCATCGACCGGCTGATCCTCACGGGCATCACGACCGATGTGTGCGTCTCCACGACCATGCGCGAGGCCAACGACCGCGGCTACGAGTGCCTCGTGCTGTCGGACTGCACGGGCGCCACGGATCCGGCGAACCACGAGGCGGCGCTCCGGATGGTCACGATGCAGGGCGGCGTGTTCGGCGCCGTCGCCACGTCGGACGCCGTGCTCGCCGCCCTCGCTCAGGCGGTGCCGCTCTCCTGACGCGCGGGCGCCGCCGCCCGTCGGCCGACCGTGCGCGCGCCGAGGGCCGTGCGCACCGGCCGCGTCGCGGGGCGCCGGGCGCGGGCGATCCCGGCCTGCGGGATCCCGTCGGCCTCCGCGGCACCCAGCCGCACCAGCTGCACCACGGCGACGACCAGGAGCGCGACCTCCGCGAGATCGCGCAGGGTGATCACGGCGACCATCGCGGGCACCGCGGAGGTGAGCAGCAGGTACCCGTACGGGTAGACGACCTGCGTGAGCGCCGCGACCACCAGGCCGAGGCGCGCGACGAGGGCCGTGCCGCGGGCGCGGCGGTCGTGCACGAGCATCACGACGATCGGCACCGCGAACCACGAGACGTACTGCGGCGACCCCACCTTGTTGGTGACGATCAGCGCCGCCACGAGCGCGAGCGACAGCGGCCCCACGAGGGCGGTGGGCCGGGCGCCGCGGCGGGCGGCGCGGATCCCGAGCAGGGTCACCGCGAGGACCGCCACGATCATCACGGGCGTCATGGCCTCCGCGACCGCGTCGACGCCCGGCCCGGCGACCTGGAACGTGATGATGCGCGGGTCGTCGTAGATCCGGTACCTGTCGTCGCCGAGCGCGATCCGCCAGAGGCGGTACAGCGCGGCGCTCGACTCCACTTGCAGGCCGCGCCCTGCCTGCTGCCCGACGAAGCCGAGCAGGTTCGCACCGCTGCCGAGGGCGAGGGATCCCGCCGCGACGACGGCCGTGGTGACCAGCGCGGTCGCCCCGATCGACGTGCGCGCGGCGCCGCGGCGGACGATCAGCGCCGCGACGAGCAGCGCCGCCGGCCACACCTTCACCCACGCGCCGACGGTGAGGAGCGCGGACGCGAGGGCCGGCCGGGTCGCGAGCACGAGCAGGCCCGCGAGCGCGAGGGAGACGGTGACGGCGTCGATGCGGCCGAGCGCGATCGGCCCGAGCGCCACGAGGAAGCCCAGCCACCACGCGGCGGGGGAGAGGCCGCGACCCCGGCGGGCGCACAGCAGCAGCGCGAAGACGGCGGCGTCGAGGAGCGTGACCAGCGCGAGCCACACCGTGCCGAAGAACGCGGTGCCGCCCGCGAGCGACACGATCATGGGCGCGGCCGCGAGGATCGGGTACACTCAGGGCACGTCGATGCCGACCCAGCCGGCTCCCGCGACGCCCTCCCGCATCCAGATCCGGTAGATGCCCGTCACGTCGCCGAGCGCGGAGGTCCGGCCGATGAGGTTCAGCGTGATGAGCCAGAGGTGGCAGAGCGCGAACGCCAGCCACAGGCGCTGGATGCGCTCGCGGGAGGGGCCGCCGACGCGGGTCGCGGCGTCGGCGGTGGTCGCGCCGCGTCCGCTCGGGGCGCCGGGGGCGTGCATGTCGGGTGGATCTCCTGGGCTCGGGATGCGCGACGCGGCCGGTGCGGCCGGGCGGCGTGCGTCCGGGGGGGGCGGGCGACGGCGGTCGCCCGCGGCGCCGTCGCCGCAGCGCGATGCTAGGCCACCCGCGCGTCGCGGAGCCGTGAGCGGCCGGACGCCCCCCGTCAGTCGGTGCCGCGGAGCCGCGCGACCGTGTGCATCACGTGGTAGATCACGATGGCGGCGATGGTCCCGAGCGCGATGCCGTTGAAGGAGACCGTGCCGAGCGTGAAGGTGAACGGCGCGATCGCGACGATGAGCGCTGTCGCGGCCGTGAGCTGGTTGACGGGCTTGGAGAAGTCCACCTTGTTGTCCAGCCAGATCTTCACCCCGATGATCCCGATGAGGCCGTAGAGCGCGGTCGTCACGCCGCCGAGCACGCCCGCCGGGATCGTGTTGATGACCGCGCCGACCTTGGGCGAGAGCCCGAGCAGCACGGCGAACGCGCCGGCCACCCAGTACGCGGCGGTCGAGTAGACGCGGGTGGCGGCCATCACGCCGATGTTCTCGCCGTAGGTCGTGGTGCCGGATCCGCCGCCGAGGCCCGCGAGCACGGTCGCGAGGCCGTCGGCCAGGAGCGCGCGGCCGGTGAGCTTGTTGACCGAGCCATCGGTCATCTGCGCGACGCCGCGGATGTGCCCCACGTTCTCCGCGACCAGCACGAGCACGACGGGCAGGAACGCCGGCAGCAACGCCCAGAACTGCGGTGTGATCTCGGGCGCGTGGAACTCGGGCAGCCCGATCCACGCGGCGGCCTCGAGCTTGGAGTAGTCGATTTCCTGCCGGATCGCGGCCACGACGTACCCGACGACCACGCCGAGCACGATGGAGAGCCGGCCGAGGATCCCGCGGAACAGCACGGTCGAGAGGATCACCGCGGCGAGCGTGATGGTCGCCGTCACGGGCGCGAGGACGAAGTTGTCGCGCGCAGCCGAGGCCAGGTTGAAGCCGATGAGCGCGACGATCGCGCCGGCCACCACGGGCGGCAGCAGCGCGTCGATCCAGCCGGTGCCCGTGAGCTGCACGATGCCGCCGATGACCGCGAGCATCACGCCGACCGCCACGATGCCGGCGAGCGCCGCGCCGATCCCGCCGCCGCCCGCGGCCGTCGCCGCGTTGGCCGCGGTGATCGGCGCGATGAACGCGAACGACGAGCCGAGGTAGCTGGGCAGCCGGTTCTTGGTGATGAGGAGGAAGAGGAGCGTCCCGATCCCGGAGAAGAACAGGGTCGTCGTCGGCGGGAAGCCGGTGAGGGCGGGCACGAGGAAGGTCGCGCCGAACATGGCGACGACGTGCTGCATCCCGAGGCCGATGGTGCGCGGCCAGGTGAGGCGCTCGCCGGGGCCGACGACCGCGGAGGTCTCCACCGTCCGTCCGTCGCCGTGGAGGGTCCAGATCTGTCGGGCCATGATCGCCTGCTTCCGCGCGGGTGTGTGGGGAGACGCCCCGATCCGCGAGCGTAGCGATGCCGTGTTGCGGTGGCGTTTCGCGGGAGCGGATCCCGGTGCCGGATCCGGCGACGTCGCTCCCGGCGGCGCCCCGGCCGTCGCGCCTAGGTGTACTCGGCCGTGACGTTGGTGACACTTCGGGGCGTGTGAAGAGGCCTCCTGGCTTGATGGAGCTGTCTAGTTCAACCATCGCCAGGAGGCCTCGATGTCCCA
>NZ_JAAVCB010000093.1:0-6767 GCF_014802555.1 Clavibacter sp.
CGGGCGAGCGCCTGCGTGCCACCGGGCGCGGGGTTGTCGGGGGCGAGCGCGTCGCCCTGGCGCGCGGCGCCGGAGACCGCGAGCGAGGCCAGCGCGACGACGACGGCAAGGGCGGCCAGCGCGATCCACGTCCCGGCCCGCCGGAGCGCCTGTCGCGGCGTCCGGGTCGCGGCCGTCGCGAGGGCGGCGGCGGCGGGCATGGGAGCGCTCACCGCTGACCCGCGCCCACGGGCTCGTGCAGCACGGGGACGGCCGTGCGGAGGTCGCGGTCGAGGGCGGAGAGCCGGTCGAGCATCTCCTCCGTACCGGGTCGGCCGAGGTAGCGCACGGCGTCGAAGTCGTCGGCGGCCCCGACGAGGCGCGCGGCGTGGGCGGGGTGCGCGGATCCCGCGCGCCGGGCGAACCCGCGGGCGGTGGTCCCCGGATCCACGGCCACGATCGTGCGCTCGGCCTGCTCGCGCGCGATGGCCCGGAAGAGGTCGGATGCGGCCGCCGCCAGGTCGCCCGCCCGACGGGACGCCTCGGCCGCGCGGCGCAGCTCCTCGGCGGAGCGCCGGTCGTCGGATCCGAACAGCCCGTCGCCACGCGCGGCCGCCCGCCTGCGGTCCCGCCGCGGCGCCCCGAAGACGAGGAACGCCACCACGACGACCGCGAGGACGAGCACGCCGATCACGACGGGCGCGAGGTCGGCGAGGCCCCCGCCCGCCCCGCCGAGGAGGTCGGCGATCCAGTCGCCCACCGCCTGCGCCGCGAGGTCGAGCGCGTTCGGGCGGGCGGCCTCGTACTCCGGCTTCGCGAGCTCGTCGAGGAGCAGCCGGCGCGCGTCGTCGGCGTCGGGATCCACCGGGACCGCGGCCGCATGCGCGACCGCGGCGAGGAGGAGGGAGCCGGTCACGCGCGTCCCGGACCGGCGGTGGTCGCGCCGGCAGCGGGCGCCGCGTACGGATCCCGCGCGTCCGGCCCGGTCGCCGAGTCCGCGCCCGCCGCGCGCTCCTCGGCGAAGCGCGCGAGCTCGAGGTCGAGCCCCTCGCGCCGCATCCGCAGGTCGATGTAGAGGATGGCCGCGTTGGCGGACGTGACGACGGCGCCGATGCTCCCCACCACCACGCTCACCACGAGCGAAAGCAGCTGCGCGCCGAGATAGAAAACCGCGGAGGCGTCGAAGGTCTGGAAGTCGAGCTCCCCGTTCGGGAAGAGCACGCCCTGCAGGATGGAGGTCAGCAGGGTCAGCGGGATGGTCACGACGTTCGTGGCCGCGGACACGATCACCGCGGTGAGCAGCAGGATCCCGAGCACGCGCCAGAACGACCCGATGGTGATCGACCACGACCGCCGGGCCGCCGCCAGCGGACGGAGCCGCTCGATGACGATCGCGCTCGGCACGAGGGCAAGGCGCGTCGAGACCCACGCCGAGACGACCACGAGGCCCATCACGCCGAGGACGCCCACGAGGATCCCCGCGACGATCCCGCCGCCGCCGGCGAGCACCAGCAGTGCGACGATGCCGACGAGCACCCCGAAGACGAGCGTCCACGCGGCCGTGAGGGAGAGGCTCCAGAGCACGAGCGGCACGAGGCGCGGGCGGGCGAGACGCCACAGCGCCCGCATGCGCAGCCGCTCGCCGAGCGTGCCGCGCGCCACCTCGCTCGCCACGACGCCCTGGAGGAAGGCCGACGCGACGATCGACAGCACGATCGTCACGAGCGCGGCGATCACGACCGCCGTGACGCCGCCGGCGATGAGCGGGCCCTGGTCCGCCTCGCGGGCCGAGAAGATGCGCGTGACGACGAAGCCGGTGACGCCGCCGACGATCACGAGGGTCACCACGCCGACGAGACCCTGGATGAGCAGGGCGCTGCCGACCGTCGCGCCGGGGTTCCGCCGCAGGGTCTGGAACGAGCCCGCGAGGATCGCGCCGAGGCCGAGCGGCCGCAGCGGCAGCAGGCCGGGCTTCGGCGGTGGGGTCCAGCCGGGCGCGGAGCCCCAGCCGGGCGGCGGCGGGAAGCCGGCGCCGGGCGGGGCGGCGGACGGGGCGGCGTACGGGGACGCCGGCGGCCAGCCGGGCGGCGGCGGTGCCGCGTGGCCGGCGTCCGACCGCGTGCGATCCGGATCCGGGGACCCTCCCTGACCGGACGGTGCGCCGCCCGGGGCCTGCCAGCTCTGGTCATCGGTCACGGTCGCCAGCCTCCCACAGGCCGCGCGCGAAGTCCCGCGCCGGAGGTGTCCGGCCGATCCCGCCGATCCACCGGCTACCCTGGGGGCACACGAGGACAGGGAACCCAGATCACATGACAGCACGGATCCTGGTGGTCGACGACGACACCGCTCTCGCCGAGATGATCGGCATCGTCCTGCGCACCGAGGGGTTCGAGCCCTCCTTCTGCGCGGACGGCGGCCAGGCGCTCGCCGCCTTCCACGAGGCGAAGCCCGACCTGGTGCTCCTCGACCTCATGCTCCCCGGCCTCGACGGCATCCAGGTGTGCGACCTCATCCGTGCCGAGTCGGGCATCCCCATCATCATGCTCACGGCGAAGTCCGACACGGCCGACGTCGTGAAGGGCCTCGAGTCCGGCGCGGACGACTACATCGTCAAGCCCTTCAACCCGAAAGAGCTCGTCGCCCGCATCCGCACGCGCCTGCGCCCCGCCGCCGCCGCGTCGCCCGGGCTCCTCCAGGTCGGCGACCTCGTGGTCGACGTCGAGGGCCACGAGGTGCGCCGCGGCGAGGACCGGATCAACCTGACGCCCCTCGAGTTCGACCTCCTGCACGCGCTCGCCAGCCGGCCGCAGCAGGTGTTCACGCGCGAGATGCTCCTCGAGCAGGTCTGGGGCTACCAGTACAAGGCCGACACGCGCCTCGTCAACGTCCACGTGCAGCGCCTGCGCGCGAAGGTCGAGGACGACCCCGACAACCCGCGCATCGTCATGACCGTCCGCGGCGTCGGCTACCGCGCGGGGGCCGCGGCCTAGCCCCATGCGCCCCCTGCCCGTGTGGCTCGTCGACTGGAGGTCGTGGCCGCGCCGCCTCGTCCGGATCTGGTCGGTCTCCCTCCAGTTCCGCACCGTCCTCATCACGGTCGCGCTCTCGGGCGTCACCGTGCTCCTCATCGGCGTGCTCATGACGCAGAGCATCTCGAGCGACCTCTTCCGCCAGCGGCTCGACACCGTCCTGCAGCAGTCGAACAGCGCCACCAGCCGGATGCAGGAGCAGTTCACCTCGTCCGACGCCAGCGACCAGACCGAGCTCGAGCAGCTGCGGACGCAGGTCTTCGACGAGCTCCGCGGCAGCGCCATCAACCTCTCCGACTTCGCCTTCCGCCGCACGCCCGGCACGGAGGCGCGGAACGTGCTGCAGAACGCGTCCACGGCCGACTACGTCGACAGCCTCCTGAGCGCCGACCTCCGCCGCGCGGTCGGTGAGGGCACGGGCACCCAGCAGTGGCAGTCGGTGGCGATCCCGGTGGGGGACCAGGGCTCCACCAGCCCCGGCATCGTCGTGGGCTCGAGCATCGACATCCCGTCGGCCGGCCGCTACGAGCTGTACCTCGTCTACGACCTCGGCGACATCCAGCAGACCCTGGACTTCGTGGCCGGCACGATCCTCCTCGCGTTCCTCTTCCTCATCGTGCTCATCGGGGCGATCGCGTGGCTCGTGGTGCGGCTCGTCGTCGCGCCCATCCGCGTCGCCGCCGACACGAGCCAGAAGCTCGCGGCCGGCCAGCTCGAGGAGCGCCTGCCGGTCAAGGGCGAGGACGTGATCGCGACGCTCGCCCGTTCGTTCAACGGCATGGCCGACTCGCTGCAGTCGCAGATCACTCAGCTCGCCGACCTCTCGCAGCTGCAGCAGCGCTTCGTCTCGGACGTCTCGCACGAGCTGCGCACGCCGCTCACCACGATCCGGCTCGCCGGGGGCGTGCTCTACGACCTCCGCGAGGACTTCAGCCCGCCGGCCGCCCGCAGCGCCGAGCTGCTGCACACGCAGGTGGAGCGGTTCGAGACGCTGCTCGCCGACCTGCTGGAGATCAGCCGCTTCGACGCGGGCGCCGTCGACCTCGTGACCGAGCCGACCAACCTGGTGCGGCTCGTCGAGGACTCCATCGAGGAGTTCGAGGGGCTCGCCGCGCAGAAGGGCTCGGAGCTCCGGCTGGTCGCCCCCGGCGGCTACTTCGACGCGGAGATGGACGCCCGCCGGGTGCGCCGCATCGTCACCAACCTCGTCGGCAACGCGGTCGACCACGGCGAGGGGCGGCCCATCGTCATCACGGTCGACAGCGACCGGGACGCCGTCGCGCTCGCCGTCCGCGACTACGGCGTCGGCATGACGCACGAGGAGATGGGCCACGTCTTCGACCGCTTCTGGCGGGCGGATCCGTCGCGCCAGCGCACCACGGGCGGCACGGGCCTCGGCCTGGCCATCTCCCTGGAGGACACGAACCTGCACCACGGCTGGCTGCAGCTGTGGTCGCGGCCGGGCGAGGGATCCTGCTTCCGGCTGACCCTGCCCCGGCGGCCGGACGTCCCCCTCGAGGGCTCGCCCGTCGCCCTGCCGCCCGACGACCCCGCGGACGACCGCGCCGACGAGGAGGACGCCCGTGTCCCCAGCACCTGACCCGCGCCCGCGCCCGCGCCGCGCCTCCCGCCGCTCCGCGCGCGCGGCCGCCGTCGCGCTCGTCGCCGCCTGCGCGGTCCTCCTCTCCGGCTGCGTCTCGATCCCGTCCGGCGGGCCGGTGTCGGAGGGCGACCCCGCCACGGTCACCGACGAGTCGGGCGTCAGCTACCAGCCGGACGGCCCGCAGGCCGGCGACGGTCCGGACGACGTCATCGCCGGCTTCGTCGACGCCGCCACCAGCTCGGCCGACCAGTACGGCGTCGCCCGCCAGTTCCTCTCCTCCGACTTCGCGTCGCGCTGGGACCCGTTCGCGAGCGTCGTGGTCTGGGAGGGGCAGGCCGAGACCTCGGAGGAGGTCGACGGCACCTACAGCTACTCCGTCACGACCATCGCGACGGTCGACGGCCAGGGCCACTACCGCGAGGTCGGCAGCGACCAGGAGACGCGCCTCTCCTTCCAGCTCGTGCAGGAGCGCGGCGAGTGGCGCATCGCGAAGGCGCCCGACGGCATCGCCCTGCGCTCCACCTACTTCCGCGAGATCTTCAGCGCGCACGCCCTGTACTTCTTCGACCCCACGTTCTCGTTCCTCGTGCCGGACCTCCGGTTCTTCGTCACGCGGGCCTCCCAGAGCGTGAGCACCCGCATCGTGAAGTCGCTGCTCCAGGGCCCGTCGCCGTGGCTGTCCCAGCCCGCGGTCGTCACGGCGTTCCCCGAGGGCACGCAGCTGGCGTCCTCGGCCGTCACCACCGCCAGCGGCACGCCGCAGGTGGACCTGTCGACCGAGGCGCGCGCCGCCGACGGCGTCACCCAGCAGCGGATGAAGCTGCAGCTCCGGCTAAGCCTGTCCAACATCCCGTCCGTGCTCGACGTGCAGATGCTCGTCGACGGCACGCCCCTCGACGTCGCGGACCTCGGCGGGCGCGGCCCGGTCAAGGACCCGCAGGCGGAGTCGCGCCCGCTCGTGCTGGCCCAGGGCCAGTTCGGCTACCTCGGCGGGGGAGATGTCGTCCCCCTCGGCACGCTGGGCACGCGCGTGACGGCCCTCGGCGCCGACGCGGCGACGCTCAGCGCGGACGGCCGGCAGGCGGCGGTGCGGAACGCGTCCGGCGTGTGGTCGGTGGGCGACGGCGACCGCGACGCCGTGCTCCTGGACACGCGCCCCGGCCTCGTCGCGCCGTCCCTCGACGCGCAGGGCTACGTCTGGTCGACGCCCGCGTCGGATCCCCGCGGGCTCGTCGCGTGGGGCCCCGACGGCGTCGGCCACCCCGTCGCCGTCAGCTGGACCGCCACCGGCCGCGTCGTCTCCCTCGAGGTCGCGCGCGACGGTGCGCGCGTCCTCGTCCAGCTCGAGACGGGCGCCGGGCCCCAGCTACTCGTGGCCTCGATCGTGCGCGACGGCGGCGTCCCGACGTCGCTCACGACGACCCCGCTCGAGCTCCTGGCCTCGCCGGGCACCCCGCTGGACGCCACCTGGGTCGACGAGCTCGACGTCGCCACCCTGACCCTCGCGCCCGACGGCGAGCGCCAGGTGGAGCTGCACCAGGTGGGCGGTCCGTCGAAGGACATGGGGTCAGCGGCCGACGGCGTCTCCATCACGGGCGCCAACGACGAGAGCGGCCTGCGCGTCCTCACGAGCGCGGGGGCACTGCTCACTCCGCGGGGCAGCACGTGGCAGCAGACGGCGACCGGCGTCTCCTTCGTCGCGACCAAGCGCTGACGTCCTCCACGGATCCACCGCGCCGGTCCGTCCGCGCCCCCGCGCGTGCGACCCTGCGCGCGTGATCCCCGCGCCCCGGCAGCCCGCCCTGTCCCTGTCCCCGTCGTCCCTGTCCTCCCGGGTGCCCTCGGCTGTCCGCTCCGCCCTGCTCGATGCCCTCGCGGTCGTCGCCCCCGTGACCTGCGCGGGATGCGGCGCTCCCGACCGCGCCGTGTGCCCGGCGTGCCGGGCGGCGATCCTCGCTCTGCCCGTCGTGCGGCCGCTCGCGCTGCCCGCCGTCCCCTCGTCGGGCGGGCGCGAGCCCGCCCGCATCGTGCCGGTGGGCTGCGGGAGCGCGTACGCGCCGCCCTGGCCCGCGCTCCTGTCCGCCCTCAAGGAGGACGGCCGCACGGACGCCGCACGGGCGCTGGCGGCCACCCTCGTCGGGGCCGTCCGCGCGGCC
>NZ_JAAVCB010000094.1:0-29268 GCF_014802555.1 Clavibacter sp.
GAACGGGGCGTTAGCGTGAGTCACGAAGACCTCCGGTGATGACGTGTGCTTGGTAACTCACATCGTCCCGGAGGTCTTCGCTATCCGCCCCAGCGTTCACAACCTCCCGAGGAACTACAGCTAGCCCACGGCTCCCGTGTCGCGGAGGTGACGGATCCGTCCGGTCGGTCCGGCGCACATCGCCTCAAAGGCGAGGTGCAGCGTCTCCGTACGCTCCGCCGCGCCGACCGCGACGCACGGCTTCCCGAGCCCGACGGCGATGCCCGCCTCCATGTGCGCGGCGGCACCGGCGGGGAGCACGAGCACGAACCGGTCGGCTGCCCGGAGCGCGGCGAGATCCTGCTCGAACAGCCGCCGGATCCCCGGGTCGTCGAGGTCGGCATCGTCCGCACCACCCGGCGCCGCGAAGACGGCCGCATCCGCGTCGTAGGCGGCGCGGACGAAGCAGTACGACCGCACGCCGACGGCATCGAGCGCAGCGACCACGTCGCCCACGGCCTCCCGGTTGCGCCAGCTGCCGGCGACGAAGAATGTGCTCACGGGGTGACGGTAGCGGCTGCCGTGATGGCGCGGCGCGTCGGGTACGGGCCGCCTCAGTCGCGCACCCGCTGCGCGTGCGCGCGGGCCTTCATCCGGTTGCCGCAGGTCGCCATCGAGCACCAGCGGGCCGTGCCCGGGCGGCTGTGGTCGATGAGGAAGAGCTCGCACTCGGCGTTGGCGCACGGGCGGAGTCGGCCGGGCAGCCGGGCGGTGACGCTCGACCAGGCGAGCACGGCGTCCACCGGGAGGCGGTCGTCGGCGGGCACGTGCAGGTCCCAGGTGACGCCGTCGGGGGTGACGCGCGGCGTGCGGACGACACCGTCGACCACGGCCGCGAGCTCGTCGACCGCCGGTGTCGCGGGCGCTCCGCCGCGGATCACGGCGTGCAGGGCGTCGCGCGTGCGGCGGAGGCGCTCGACCTCGGCAGCGGTGCCGGTGCCGCCCCAACCGCGGGCCAGCCCGCGGCCGGATGCCCCGGCGAGCCGGTCGTCCCGGTGGCCGTCGACCACGGGCGCGCTGTTCAGCAGCGCCAGCAGCAGCTCCTCGTCGTGGTCCACGGCTCCTCGATCCTCCGCGCTCGGGTGGCGCGATGGATTCATGCTACCGTCCGACTAACCACCAAAACAAGTCTAAGGGGTTAGTCATGGTCACCGTCCACCACCGCACCGTCTCGATCGACGGCCTCGACGTCTTCTGGCGCGAGGCCGGGCCCGCCGACGCGCCCGTGCTCCTGCTCCTGCACGGGTACCCGTCGAGCTCGCACATGTTCCGGCACCTGATCCCCGCGCTCGCGGGCCGGTTCCGCGTCATCGCGCCGGACCACGTCGGGTTCGGCCGCTCGTCCGCGCCGTCCGCCGAGGACTTCGACTACTCGTTCGCCGCGCTCACCGAGGTGACCCGCGGGTTCCTCGCGGCCATCGGGGTCACCCGCTACGCGATCTACGTGCAGGACTACGGCGCGCCCATCAGCTGGCGCCTGGCGCTCGCCGACCCGGCCGCCGTCACGGGCGTCATCACGCAGAACGGCAACGCCTACGAGGAGGGCTTCATGCCCTCGTTCTGGGATCCGATCTGGGCCGATGCCGCCGAGCGCACCGACGCCACGCGCGACGCCCTCCGCCCGGCCCTCGGCCGCGATGCGGTCGAGTGGCAGTACACGCACGGCGTGCCGGATCCGACGGTCGTGGATCCCGACGCCTGGGAGCACGACCTCGCGCTCCTCGCCCGCCCGGGTCAGGACGACGTGCAGCTCGCGCTGTTCCGCGACTACGCCACCAACCGCGACCTGTACCCGGCGGTGCACGCGTGGCTGCGGGAGTCGCGGGTGCCGGTGCTCGCGATCTGGGGGCGGAACGACGAGATCTTCGCCGCGTCCGGCGCGGAGGCCTTCCGGCGCGACGCCCCGCACGCGCGGATCGAGCTCGTCGACGGCGGGCACTTCCTGCTCGAGTCGGACCTCGACCGCGTCCTCGCGGCGATCGGGGAGTGGCACGACGGGTTGTGACCGCGAGGCCGGCCACGATCAGCCCGCCGCGACCCGCTCGTAGCGCTCGATGTTCGCGTTCTTCACGTGCCAGTCGTCGGTCTTCGCGAAGCCGCGCGGGGTGAGGGCCTCGGCCACGTCGTCCCGGATGTCCTGCTTGTCGCTCGTGACCAGCCACACCACGTCGGCGCCCTCGACCTCGTCGACCCGGTCGGCCAGCGGGTACGTCTCCTCCCAGAGGCCGTCGGTGTCGCCGGGCGGCGTGCGCAGCAGGATGTCGTCCATGCCGCGGAACGCGTCCGGGTAGGAGTACGCGACGATGCGCGAGGTCGCCTTCGGGTGGCGGCGGACCGGCCCGAAGATCACGGCATCGGTCGTGTCGGGCGCCTCCTGGGCGCGCTCCTCGGAGACGATCCGCGCGATGGCGGCCCAGTCGGAGTCGGCCTTCACGGTGGTGGTGCGGTCGTGCACGAGCTGCATGAGCGACAGTGTCACCAGTACGGCGGTGACGGCGGCGATGAGCGGCTTCCACTTGAGCGCGAGGATCCCCACGGCCATGAGCATCGCGAACGCGGGTGCCGTGTACGCCATGTAGCGCGGCGAGTACAGCGGCGACATGAGGGTGGACGCGCCGATGAGCAGCAGCGTCGGAACGGCGAACCACACCACCGCGAGCTGCAGGATCGTCGGCGACCACCCGGCGTGCAGGTACGCGGACTCGAACTCGGCGATGCCGCCCTCGGGCTCGACCGTGGAGGCGCGGCGGGCGCGCACCAGTCGGATCCCGCGGCGCACCAGCAGCGCGAGGCCCAGGAGCGCGAGCACCCACGCGATCACCGCGAAGACGTCGTTCTGGTAGAAGAGCTGCGTCGAGAGCACCTGCGTGACCGTGTTCGGGCCGATGGGATCGATCCACCCGACCTGGCCGGACTGCTCCGTCACCACGCGCACGAGCGGCAGCGACAGGAGCCCGGCCGCGATGGAGGAGAGCGCCCAGCCGAGCAGCGACACGACCATGGGCCGGCGGCTGCGGCGGCCGACGCGCGCGGACGCGATGGCCCACAGGATCACGACGCCGTGCGCGCCCACGAGCAGCGCCAGGTACACGAACGTGGATGCGCCGAGCCACGCGAGCAGCCCGTATAGCGCCCACCACCTGGCCTGCACCTGCCAGCGGGATCCGGCGCGGCGGGCCGCGAGCACCAGCACGATCGTGAGCGCGACCGCGATGAGGGTGCCGAGCGCGAACGAGCGGCCCTCGGTGCCCATCCACGCCGAGCGGGGGATCACGACGAACACGATGCCGGCGACGATGCCGGTCGCGCGCGTGGAGACCGTGCGCGTGAGGAGCACCACGCCCGCCGCGGCGAGCCCGATGAAGACCGCGCTCGGGAAGCGGAGCGACGTGGGCGAGTAGCCGACCAGCTCGAACCACACCTTCATGCCCGCGTAGTAGAGGCCGTGGACGGCGTCGACCGTGCCGAGCTCGCGGAGGAGGTCGTCCCAGCCGCGCGTGGCCGAGATCACGGTGGCGGCCTCGTCGTACCAGACGGAGGGCGCGCCGGCGAGGGGGAGCGCGAGCAGGAAGCCGAGGAGGCCGATGAGCCAGGCGTCGCCCCAGCGACGGTGGTGGAAGCGGCCGAGGGGGCCGTGCGGGCGGCCGCCGCGGGGACCGTCGGCGGGCCGTCGTACGCTGGGTCCGGTCGACGCGGGTCCGCGTCCGCCGTCCGTACGGAGGTCTGTCATGGGGTCGTCTCTGCCGCTCGTCGATCTGGACGGCACGCACCCCGGGGGGCGGGGCCTCGGTGGTCATGGCTCCGGGCAGGATGCGCAGGAGAGGCGCGAACGCCACTCCCGGCACCTCGCCCTTCCCGGCATCGGGATGGGGGGTCAGTCCCGCATCGACCAGGCGCGCGTGCTCGTGATCGGCGCGGGCGGCCTCGGTTCCCCCGTGCTGCAGTACCTGGCCGCGGCGGGGATCGGGACCCTCGGAATCGTAGACGACGATGCTGTGGACCTCTCCAACCTCCAGCGCCAGACCATCCACGGCACGCCCGACGTGGGCCGCCCGAAGACCTCGTCAGCGGCGGATTCCGTGCACCGCACCGACCCCGGCGTCGAGGTCGTGGAGCACGCCGAGCGGCTCACCAATGACAACGCCATCGGGATCCTCAGCGGCTACGACGTGGTCGTCGACGCCACCGACAACTTCGCCACCCGGTACCTCATCAGCGACGCGGCGGCCCTCGTGGGCGTGCCGTGCGTGTGGGGATCCGTGTACCGCTGGGACGCGCAGGTCACCGTCTTCTGGGACGCGGCGCCCGACGGCCGCGGCATCGACTACCGCGACGTGTTCCCCGAGCCGCCCGCCGACGGCGCCGTGCTCTCCTGCGAGGAGGCGGGCGTGTTCGGCGCGGTCTGCGGCACGGTCGGCTCGCTCATGGCGACCGAGGTCATCAAGCTCGTCACGGGCGCGGGTCAGCCGCTCCTCGGCCGGGTGGTCGTGCTCGACGCGCTCGCCGGCACCAGCCGCACCATCGGCGTGAAGCGCGCGAAGGGCCGCCAGCGGGTCACGGCGCTCGCCGACTACGACCTCTTCTGCGGCGTGGGCGCCGCTACCGACGGCACGGAGCTCGACGCGGAGGAGGTGGAGCGGATCCTCGCCTCCGACGAGCGGGTCGTCCTCCTCGACGTGCGCGAGCCCGACGAGCGCCTCGTCGACTCCATCCCCGGCCACGTCGCGGTGCCGGTGCGCATCGTCACGGTGGATCCGGGCGCGGTGCCCGGCGAGATCACCGACCGCGTCGTCGTCTACTGCGCCTCGGGCGTGCGCTCGCGGGCGGCCGCGGCGGCGCTCCGCGAGGCGGGCCGGGATGCGGTGAGCCTGCGCGGCGGGATCAAGTCGTGGCGGAGCGTGGCGGGGCGGGCGTGACGGGCGGCCCTGCGCCCCGGAGCGATCAGCTCGCGTCGTCCTCTGGGGCGTCCGTCGTCTGATCGCCCTTGCCCTTGCAGCGACGCAGCGCGCCTTCCGCGAGCTTCAGCGACAGGCCGTCGGCTGCCGCGCGACCGCGTCCGAACGCTGCCGCTCCGAGCCGCCGTGCGGCGTCCACTCCCTCGGCGCCCTGGTCTCGCGCGGAGTCCCACGTGTCGCCGACCGCCGCCAGCCAGCGGCGCGCCTCCAGCGACTCGCGCTCGTCGGCGACGCCGAGCAGGCCGTTGAACTGCACGACGCCGGTGGCGGCGCGATTGCTTGATCCCACGATCGCTCGGGAGTCGAACGGGTTGAGCAGCACCTTCGCGTTCGCGGTGCCGGCTGCGGCGTCCATGCGCTCGAGCAGCCGGTCGGTCGTGCGGCCGATCACGGCGAGCCGGTTCTGCCGCACGACGCGCAGCGCGAGGCGGTGCTCGTCGAGCTCCTCGGGCGACGCGTCGAGCACGCGGTCGAGCTCGAGCACGGCGACCGCGTCCTGGAGCTGGAAGCAGCGGGCGATCACCGCGAGCCACTCGCGCACGGTCGCCTCGGCGTCCTTCGTGACCCTGACGAGGTCGTCGACCTTCGTGGTGCGCTCCAACTTCTCGGCGAGGGCGTCGAGCTGGCGGAGCGCGTAGCCCTGCGTGCGCGCGAGGGTCTGCGTCGTGCCCTGCGCCTTCGACCAGGTGATGTCGGAGACGCGGCCGGCTTGGGCCCGGATCAGCGTCGCCTCGTCGATGACCATCTCCACGCCGATCATGTCGGCGAGCACGGCGTCCTTCTGGCCGCGGAGGATGTCGTCGACCTTCGCGTCGATGACGGCGAGGTAGTCGCTGATCTCGTCCATGGCCTGCTGCATGGCGTACTGGGCCATGATCCCGGCGGCGCCGGAGAGGATCGCCGGGTTGGTCAGGTACGCGCCCGGGCCCCGCGCGAACTCGACGATGCCCTTGATCTTGTTGCCGTCCATGATCACGCCGCGTTCGAGGGTGGGCAGCGACCCCTTCATGGCGGAGTGCTGCTTGAGGAGCGCCGTCGACTTCTCCGACAGCTTCACCCACCGCCCGTGGTTCTCGGCGACGACCGAGCCCGCCTGCACCGCGGCCGCCGCCATGCCGGCGACGGGCTTCAGCCGCTCGAGCCCGAGGTCCCGCCCCTTCGGCAGCTCGTTCGCCGCGAGGAACCGCTCCACCGCGGCCGGCTCGCCGATGACGGCCAGGCCGTCTCCATCGCTGATCAGCTGGACGTCGTCATCCACGGGGACTCCTTCGGGTGGGCCGCGCGGCCCGGTCGGGTACGGCGCGAGTCTCCCACCGCGCCAGCCGCCCGTGTCGCCCCCGATCGGGGCACCCGCACGCGGCCCGCCCGCAGGGTGACCGGCACGGGCCCGGGTGCCCGATGCGCGGCCCCGCCATGCCAGGCTCGCAGGATGAGCGCCGAGCCCGTCATCGCCCGATCCGACGACCTGCGGGCGTCGGAGCTGCGTGCCGCCGGTTGGATCGTGACCGCCCGCTCGTGGGGCGCGCAGCTCGATGCGGCGGACGCGGATCCCGCACGGCTGCGGGCGCTCGTCGACCGCGTCACCGCATCCGCGGTGCTGCGCGAGCTCGCACCGCACGACGTCCCGGCGATCCTCGCCCTCGACGCCGCCACGCTGGCCGACTACCCGGGCGGCCCGGCCACCCGCCATGCGGGCCTCACACCGGACTCGGCCCGCGTCCCGGCGGCAGGACGCCGCGGCTTCGGCGCGTTCGACCCCGCGGGCGGGCTCCTGGCGATGACGTTCGTCGATGTTGATCCCGCCGGCCGCGCCGCCGAGACGGACGTGACGGTCGTCGACGCCGCCCATCGCGGGCGCGGACTTGGCACCGCGGTGAAGGCGGCGTCCGTGCTGGCGCTGGTCGAGGCGGGCGTCGCCGTCTTCCGCACGGGCGGATCGAGCGAGAACGCGGCGATCATCGCGGCCGGCACGGCGCTCGGCTACCGCGTCGACGAGGAGTGGCTCACGCTCGAGGCGCCGCGGGACGCACCCCGGACATGACGACGCGGACGGGCGGCTGAGCCGTCTGTCCGCGTCGTGGCGATGCCGCGGGTCAGGCGCGCGGCGCGCCCGTCGTGTCGAACAGGATCCGCGACGCCTCGGCGGCCCGCGCGCTGTCGACCAGCACGTCGTAGCGGCCGGCGGTCAGCGTCTGGACGGAGGCGAAGTCGCGCTTGCCGCGCGTGGCGTAGTGGCCGACGAAGCCGAACAGCGCGCCCCAGAGCGCGCCGATGCCGACCGCGACCAGCAACACGCCGAGCCAGGCGACGCCGGGGGTGAAGATGCCGAACAGGAAGCCCAGCATCAGTCCGAACCACGCGCCGCCCGCGGCCCCGCGCACCGCGGCGCTGCTGTTGGTGACCCGACCCGTGACGGTCTCGACGGTGCGGACGTCGTGGCCCACGATCTGCGTCGAGGCGACCGGGAACTCCCGGTCGGAGAGCGTGTCGACGGCGGCCTGCGCGTCGGCGTACTCGGTGTAGCTCGCGATCACCTCGCGGGGCGTGGCCGGGACGGCGTGCGCGCGGGGGTCGGTGCTCGGGGTGGACATGGGGTGCTTCCTCTCGGATCGTGCGGTGTGCCGATCCAGCCGGATCGGGCGATATGGTTTGAGGATACCAACGGTCGGCGAGTACGGAGGGGACGGGGATCGAACGGTGAGCGAGCTCCCAGGCAAGGAGGGCGCCGCGGTCGGGGCGGTGATGGAGCGGGCGGTCCTCGCGATCACCCGCTGGGCGTCCCGGCCCGACGTGCGCCGGCGCATGCTGGCCGACGAGGGCGAGGCGTTCTCGTCCACCGACACCTGGCTCCTCGGCCACCTCGCCGAGTGCGGCGCGACCCGGATGCGCGTGCTCGCCGACTGGCAGGGCGTCGACAAGTCGACGATGACCGCGCACGTCCAGCGCCTCGAGGCGCGGGGTCTCGTGATCCGCGAGCCCGACCCCGACGACCGGCGCGCGGTCCTCGTGCGCGCGACCCCCGACGCCGAGCGCGTGCTCGACCGCAACTCCGCGACGGCCCGCGCGCTCCTCGGCGAGCTCGTAGGGGACTGGTCGGCCCGGGAGCGCACCGAGCTGACGCGGCTGCTCGGGCGGCTCGTCGCGGAGATCGAGGCGGAGGGCGGGGAGCGGTCCTGACAACCCTTCCGCTCCACGATCGCCACGCAGCACGTGAACGTTCACGGGCCGCCATCACCACGACCCTTGACGACCCGGCGCCCTGCCCCTTAGCGTTGTCGTGAACGTTCACGCCGACGACGCCGCGAAGGGCTCCACCATGACCGACCCCACCACGACCACCCCGACCGCACCCGGCTGGGCGGTGCTCGGCCCGGGCAGCATCGCCCGCCGCTTCCTCTCCCAGCTCCCCGCGAGCGAGCGCGGCGCGCGACTCGTCGCCGCCGGCAGCTCGAGCGCCGAGCGCGCCGAGGCTTTCGCGACCGAGGCGGCCGATCACGGCTTCGCCGACGTCACGGGCGCCGACTACGACGCCGTCCTCGCGGATCCCGCCGTCCACGCCGTCTACATCTCCACCGTGCACACCGGCCACGCCGACCTCGTGATCCGCGCGCTCGACGCTGGCAAGGCCGTCCTCTGCGAGAAGCCGCTCGCCGTCAACCACGGCACCGCGATGGCGCTCGTCGACGCGGCCCGCGAGGCCGGCCTGCCGCTCGTCGAGGCGTACATGTACCGCTTCCACCCGCAGACCGCGGCGCTCCTCCAGCTGCTGCGCGACGGCGTGATCGGCGACGTCGCCCACGTCGACGCGTCCTTCTCCTTCCGCACCGGATCCCGCACCGGCCGCCTCTACGACACCGCGACCGCGGGCGGCGGGATCCTCGACGTCGGCGGCTACACGGTCACCGCCGTGGCCGCCGTGGTGCAGGCAGCGACCGGGATCGCCGTCGCCGAGCCGCTGACCCTCGAGGTCGACGGCACGGTCGGCCCCACCGGCGTCGACGAGTGGTCCGTCGCGCGCGCGACCTACCGCGGCGTCGCGGGGAAGCCGGGCATCACCGCGACCCTCCGCACGGGCGTCGCGCTCGACGAGCCGCAGGCGCTCACGATCCTCGGCTCGAAGGGCCGCATCCACCTCAGCGACCCGTGGACCCTCGGCGATGCGCCGACCATCGAGGTCTCCGTCGTCGGCGAGGAGCCGCGCACGCTCTCGTTCGCGGGCGCGAAGCCGTACGCGATCGAGGCCGACGCCACGACCGACGCCCTCGCGGCCGGCCTCGGCGAGTCCGCGCAGATGACCCTCGACGAGACGCTCGCCACCGCCCGCACGCTCGACCGCTGGCGCGCCGCGCTCGAGCTGCGCTACCCGTTCGAGGCCGAGGACGCCGACATCCCCACCGTCTCCGGCCGCCCGCTCCGCGTCCGCGACGACAGCCCCATGCTCTACGGCGAGATCCCCGGCGTCGGCAAGCGCATGTCGCGGCTCGTCATGGGCGTCGACAACCAGCCCGACCTCGCGCACGCGTCCGCGATCTTCGACCACTTCGTCGAGCAGGGCGGCAACGCCTTCGACACCGGCTACATCTACGGCGGCGGTGTGCTCGAGGGGCGCCTGGGGAAGTGGATCCGGAACCGCGGCATCCGCGAGGACGTGGTCGTCATCACCAAGGGCGCCCACACCCCGCACTGCGACCCGGAGTCGCTGACGAGCCAGCTGCTCGAGAGCCTCGAGCGCCAGGGCACCGACTACGCCGACATCTACCTCATGCACCGCGACAACCCGGACGTGCCGGTGGGGGAGTTCGTCGACGTGATGGACGAGCACCAGCGCGCCGGGCGGATCCGCTCCTACGGCGTCTCCAACTGGACGCCCGAGCGGTTCGACGAGGCGCAGGCCTACGCGCAGGCGAACGGCCGCGCCGGGTTCCAGGCGCTGAGCGACCACTTCGGCCTGGCCGAGGCGTACGACGTGCCGTGGGCGGGCTGCGTCCACGTCACGGATCCAGCGTCAAAGGCGTGGCTCGAGGAGCGGCAGGTCCCGCTGCTGCCGTGGTCGTCGCAGGCGCGCGGCTTCTTCACGGGCCGTGCCCGCCCCGACGACCTGAGCGACCCGGAGCTCGTGCGCTGCTACTACGGCGACGACAACTTCGAGCGCCTCCGCCGCGCCGAGGAGCTCGCGGCCGAGCACGGTGTCCAGGCCACGGCGATCGCGCTCGCGTACGTGCTCGCGCAGCCGTTCCCGACCTTCCCGCTCTTCGGGCCGCGCACCATCTCGGAGGTGCGCTCCTCGATGCGCGGCCTGTCCGTCGAGCTCACCCCGGAGCAGGTGGCGTGGCTGGACCTGCGGGGCTGAGCGGACCGGGCGCGACCGGTCGGGAGCCGGCCGGCCGCGCCACGATCTACGACGTCGCCTCCGCCGCGGGCGTCTCCCGCCAGACCGTCACGCGCGCGATGAACGGCATGCCGGGCATCAGCGAGGAGACGAAGCGGCGCGTGCTCGACGCCGCCGAGGCGCTCGCGTACCGGCCGTCGCGGTTCGGCCGCGGCCTCGTGACGGGCGGGGACCACCAGCTCGGCCTCGTCGTCGACGACCTGCGGAACCCGTGGTCGCCCGAGCTCGCGGCCGCGGTGGTGCGGATCGCGGCGGCCCGCGGCTGGAACGTGTCCCTTGCCGACGTGGGCCTCGCCGCCGACTCCGACCGCATGGTGGAGGCGCTCGGCGCGCAGACCGACGCCGTGATCGGGACGCTCGGGTCGCGGGCCGCCGAGTGGATCGCCCGGCTGGGCTCGGTGCCCGTCGTGGAGCTGGATCCGCGCGGCGACCCGCTCCGCGCCGCCGTGCAGCTGGATCCGTCGGAGGCCATCGACGCCCTCGCCGACCACCTCGAGGCGGTCGGCGTGCGGCACCCGGTGGTGCTGGACGCGGCGGTCGCCGCCGGACCCAGCCCGCGCGCCGCCCTGCTCGTGCGCGCGTTCGAGGCGCGGTCGATGGAGGTCTCCGTCGTCCGCGCGTCGGCGCCCACCGCGGAGGCCGCCGCCGTCGCGACCGAGCGCGTGGTCGCGCGCCCGCGCACGGCCGACGCGATCGTCGCCTTCAACGACGTCTGCGCCCTCGGCGTGCTCTCCGCCTGCCGCCGCGCGGGCGTCGACGTGCCGGGCGACGTGCGCGTGGTCGGGATCGACGGCCTGTCGCTCGGCCGCCTGCTCGCCCCCACCCTCACGACGCTCGCGGTGGACCTCGACGAGCTCGCCCGCCACGCGCTCGACCTCGCCGTCGCCATGATCGCGGGCGAGCTCCCGCGCTCCGGCCCCGAGGTGATCCGCACGGTGCGGCACCAGCTGGTGGTGCGCGAGTCGGCGTGATCCTCTGGCCCTGGCCATGCGTGGGATTGTTCGCATAGAATGCGAACATGCTCATCACGGTGGATCCCACGGCGAAGACCTCGCTCGCCGAGCAGGTGGCCACGCAGATCCGCTACGCCATTGCGCGCGGCGAGGTCGCGAGCGGGGAGCGGCTGCCGTCGGCGCGCGACCTCGCGGCCTCCATCGACGTGAACATGCACACGGTGCTGCGCGCCTACGCGAGCCTCCAAGCAGACGGGCTCATCGAGCTGCGGCGCGGTCGCGGCGCCACGGTGATCCGCTCGGGCAACGCGTCCTTCGACCGCCTCCGCACCCTCGTCGAGGAGCTGCGCGAGCAGGCCGACACCCTCGGCGTGCCCATGGACGACCTGTTCACCATGATCAAGGGAGCACGATGACCACCCCAGCACCCCTGCCCCTGCCGACCGGCGCGCGTGTCGCGGTCGTCGCCCCCGCGGCGGTCATCGCCCTGGCGCTCGGCGTCGCGGCCGTGGTGCTCGCGCCGACGCTCCCCGGCCGGATCGCCGTGCACTTCGCCGCCGACGGGACGCCCGACGGATGGGGCTCGCCCTGGGCGATGCTCGCGGTCGCGCTGGGACTCGCGGTCGTGGCCGTGGCGCTGGCCGTCGCCGCCCTGCGAGCGCGGGATCGGCGCACGGCGGCCACGGTGCTCCTCGTCGCGAACCTCGTGACGGGCATCCTCGCCGCGGGATGGATCGCGACCGCGGCGTCCGCCGCCGTCGGCGACGGCACCCTCCCCGTCTGGTGGAGCGTCGTGCTGCTGGGCGCGGGCGCAACGGCGGCCGGGATCCCCGTGGCTGTCCTGGTCCGCGCCGCCGGGCCTCTGCCCGCGCACGACGTGGCGCCGCTCGAGATCCCCGCCACGGCCCGGGTCGCCTGGCGCGCTCGGACCGGCAGCGGGTGGTTCGCGGGGATCGGCGCGGTCGTCGTGGTGCTCGGGTTCGTCGCCGCGGCAAGCGCGTCGGCGGTGGACGCCGACACGGCCGCCCTCTCCGGCATCCCGCTCGTCGTGGCCGGCCTCGCGATGCTGGCGCTCGCGCGCGTCGACGTGACGGTCGACCGGCGCGGGCTCCGGGTCGTCTCGACCTGGACGCGGATCCCGATCATGCGCGTGCCCCTCGCCCGCATCGAGTCGGCGGGGTGGGAGGACGTCTCGCCGGGGCAGTGGGGCGGCTGGGGTCTGCGCGTGTCGGGCCGCGGCGTCGCCTACGTGACGCGCTCCGGGCCCGGCCTCGTCGTGCGGCTCACCGGCGGGCGCGCCCGGCTGGTCACCGTGGCGGATGCGGATCGCGGCGCTGCCGTCCTCGAGGCGCTCCTCGCGGGGCGCCGCGCGGCCTGAGCCGCCCGCCGCATCCGCTGTCGGTCGGACTCTGGTCGGCAGGCTCGCCGGTGGCTAGCGTGGCCCCGACGGTGCGCGACGAGGCCGCCGTCGGACACGAGGAGCAGCCATGTCGCGCATCACCCCCACCCTCTGGTTCGGCGAGGGGATCGAGGAGGCGGCGCGGTTCTACGTCGACCTGTTCCCGGGCTCGCGGATCCTCGACACCTCGCGCTACCCGGACGACTTCCCCGACCCGGCCCTGCGCGGCACGGCCCTCGTGGTCGACCTCGAGCTCGACGGCCAGCCGCACCGCCTGCTCAACGGCGGCCCCGGCATGCAGGCGACCGAGGCGGTGTCCCTGTCGATCTCCGCTGCGGACCAGCAGGAGGTCGACCGCTACTGGGACGCGTTCGCCGACGGCGGGACGGAGGGCCGCTGCGGCTGGGTGCGCGACCGCTGGGGATTCTGGTGGCAGGTGGTCCCGGAGGCGATGGCGACCACGATCGGCGGGCCCGACCCCGAGGGCGCGGCGCGCGCGATGGCCGCGATGATGGGCATGGGCCGCCTCGTCGTGGCCGAGCTGCAGGCCGCGTACGACGGGCGCTGACGCCGTTCAATCGCTGTCCCGGTTCGGCAGGATCGGAGTGCGGCTGAGGCACGCGGGCATGGCATGCGCAAGCCCGAGATTCTGCCAGCCGGGATTTGCTCGACGCGGTCGGTGATCGGGAATCTCTCGCCGGGGCGGGTGCAGCAGGTTAGGCAGGCACGGCACTCGCAGGATGCTTGACTGCCGTCGGATCACTCGGACGGTCACGTGTTTCGCCGTTGTTAAACCCAATCTGGACAACAGGACGTTGGAGACAATTTTGCCTGCTTGCAGCACTTATCGTCACAAGTGTGCGGCCATACGAAGCACATAAGCCTCTGACTAATAATCGACGGTAAACGCAAGTTGTTTTAACAGCAAGTTGGGTAAGGGTGGCAGTAAATCTGCCCATCTCGCCAGATTCTCCGGCGGACCAGTTGTCTATTCAGGACGCCGGATATCTGAAGCAAGACATAAGCATCGGCCACCATGACCGGCCCATCGGTCATAGCCTTTTGCACACGGGTCGCAATTCTTTCATAAATGCACCTTAGGCAGATTTAAGAAGCTAGTACCACCCTTCGTCGCAAAACTCCAAGTCCGCTGCCCAAGCTGCAAGTGCGGCTGCAACCCACGGTTCTTCGCCGAAGATTTGTACCGAGCTACTTAAAGTGAATAGAAAGTCGCTGACATGTTCGGGGTCACCTTTAGCATGAGCGTCTTGAAGCATTGCTATATGTCCTCCAACATAGGTACTAGCCTTCGAGGCATACAGGAGCGAAAGTCCAAAAAACTCAAGGTGAAACTCGACGCGTTTTTGGAGAATTGGGTCTGAAAAGTGTTGTGCCGCGACGCTATAAGTTACAGATCGACCCGCACCCCTAACGGCAGAGGCGATCAACCATGAGTCATCATGTAAGTCATCAAAATACGGATGTAAGAATTGATCATAAATGCTTGATGCTTGCTTGTGCCACTTTTTGTCGTTGCACGACGTGCATATAGGGACTAGATTCGTTGGCTGGATCGCGTATGTAGGATATGTTTCCTTCGGCAAGTAGTGATCGAGCGCCACAGCATCTCTTACTCGACAAGTTGGGCACAAGTCGGCTAGGGATCGCAAGAGGGCATAAATTTCCCGGCCAGCACTTTTCCTAGAGCGAAGGTGATTTTTGTAAGCCCACCTAACGCTTTTTGCCGTCGACGAGCTGATGCCGGCATTAACCGTTGGAACGTTGGTGGCGGCCTGCTGACTCAAGTAATAGTTATAGGTCTTCTCGGCCCTTATTAACATGCTACGGGAGGCGTGGACGGTATCAATACGAACACCGGATGATAAGCGGTCGAGGACGGATGCGACATTGACGGCCGGCGCTGAGGAGATTCGCATTACTCGTAGCCTGGCCAATCACGATTTGCTTTGAATGACCTCACGGGCAGGCCTTGGTTCGCAAACCAAGATAACAATAAGGCCCTCCCATCCCCGCCAATTTGCCCATTGAATCGTTCAAGGACTAGGTAGAAGTCACGTACCTCGGCCGCGGTGTCAAGAAGTAGCTTATGAAATCCAGAAGCGGAGACCTCTAGGCCAAAAACCGATGATGTCAACACGCCTATGTTTTCTCCAAATGACTCCACCTTAAGTCGATTAGCACGAGATACTCCTGCGACCCGCCGAATCTTCCACGCGGAGTTCCTAGGTACTTCTTGCAAGACCACCGGAGAGTGCGTCGCGACAATGGCGATTCCATTGCGACTGCTCATCAAGTTTGACAGTGTGCGGATAAACGCTGACAGAAGGGGAGGGTGCAGATGCCCTTCGGGTTCGTCTATCAGCACGAGGCTTTTCTCTGTCACGCTTTGAGCGAGCCTGGTCACAGTGAGTAGAACTATCTTGTGGCCAGAACTTAATGTCCCGTAGATGATCTTGGCGTGCGCAGCAAACTGCTTGAATGAAGGTTCGTGATGCAGCTGGGCCAGTGATGATACGTCTGCGTCTGCAAAGATTGGGTCCGACTCTAGGGTCTCAAGCGCTTCGCGCCAGAGACCTCGCGATTTCTCACGGACTACAACCCAAGCGCTTCGCGCGAACTCTTCAGCCAATTCTTCTGGTGCCCGTGTCCGAGTAGGCACAATCTTATCCCGGGCTCTTGACTCGATTGAAATATGGTCTTCCGAATGGCTGGTGCCAAACGTTCTGCTGGTCTCATTCTCCGGAGCGGACGTTACAAGGCCCACGTATGAATATCGTACTTCGTATTTGTCAACGCTGTCTTCATGCGGCAAGATCGCGTTATCAAATGCACTAAAGGAAACATAGACTACGTTGGCAATGTCCGGCAAAACGTCGGCGTGTTCGCGAAACGTTCCGATACTCTCACCGGCGCTCGGCCCAAGAAGCGATAGGGCCATATCCCGAAGGTGCGTCGTCTTACCGGAACCGTTGCGTCCAACCAACACGTGTACGTTAGTCGGCGGGAAAGATTCCGGCTGAACCGCAAAGTCAAGGATTACTGATTCCGCTAGGTCGTTAGTGGAAGGCCTTGTGTATTTAAGCGCAAACGAATCCTGCCCGTCACCCGCGAGTATGCGGGCGTAAGTGCCCGTGACGGTACTCCCGGTAATGTCGCGCATGAGCGACTCGAATACCACCGGTTCTGACCGCAACTTTTCGAAACGTCGCAGGTCTACGGCCATATCACCGACCGCAGCGAGGATGCGTTTCGTCTCCTTTACGCCGAAGAGGTTTAACAAGTTTGCGTAGTACGATTCATCTTGCCCAAGGGGCGCATATGTATTATCTAGAGTCGTGAATTGGGTGGGTAATGGCGTGGTATGCTCCGAGTCGTTTTTGTATTCGAAGTCGAGCTTGGCAATCTTGACGCCACCGATTTCAAATCGCGATCCCTGGTGGTCATAGTAGTAAGCGTAAACAAGAGTGCGCCATGTAAACAGTCGTTCCATTCCGCACGTACAAAAGCGATAACGTTCCTTGAATCGCTAATTGGCTTGACGGCCTCCGTCACGAAAGTCACGCTCTGTGTGTCATTCACGCTTACAGCATAAAGGTCGCTCTAGTCCGTTAGGCCCCCAGGTCAGGGGTGAATCCAAGCGCCGATGCTCCCGATCGCGCCAGGTCGGCTGCGAGTAATGCACAACGCGATCGCTTTACGTGGTTCTGCGGCCCATCAGCGGCTGGCGGCTGGAGTCGTGGCGGTCCTCGAGTATGCCGAAAATCGGATCAGCCGCCCGAGAACGGCGGCAGCACGTCCACCGCGCTGCCGGCCGTGAGGGGCGCGTCGCGGTCGGTGGTCGCGACGCCCTCGACGAGGTAGGTGCAGCGGGCGAGGACAGCGGCGGCGTTCGCGGGATCCTCCGACGCGGCGGCCCGCGTGCCGAGCGCGTCCATCAGGTCGCCGAGGACGGCCGCGGACGGCAGGTCGAGCGTGTCGGTCGTGCGACCGAGCGCGGCGGCGGCGGCGAAGAGCTCCACGGGGACGATCACGTCAGCCCCCGATCGCGCTCATGGAGCGGGCGGGCTGGATGAAGTCGGCGTCGTCCATGCCGTGGCCCTTCGGCTTCGCCCACATGGCGCCGCGCCAGAGGTCGGCGATCTCGGCGTCGGACGCGCCGGAGCGCAGCGGCGCGAGCAGGTCGGTCTCCTCGTGCGAGAACAGGCAGCTGCGGACGCCGCCCGTCGCGGTGAGGCGCGTGCGGCGGCAGTCGGCGCAGAACGGCTCGGTGACGCTCGCGATGACGCCCACGCGGCCGAGCATCGCCGTGCCCGCGCCGCCGTCGAGCGAGTGCACGCGCCAGAGCTCGGCGGGGGATCCGTCGCGCGGCTCCTCGTCGGGCACGAGCGTGAAGCGCTCCGACAGGCGCGCGCGGATCTCGGCGGCGGTGATCATCTCGTCGCGGTCCCACGCGTGGTCGGCGTCGAGCGGCATCTGCTCGATGAAGCGCAGCTGGTGGCCGCCCGCGACGGCCCAGGCGAGGAGGTCCGCCGCCTGGTCGTCGTTGACGCCGCGCACGAGCACCGCGTTGATCTTGATGGGCGTGAGCCCGGCGGCTGCGGCGGCGTCGATGCCGTCGAGCACGCGGTCGAGGAACGGGCGCCGCGTGATGAGCCGGAACGTCTCGGCGTGCACGGAGTCGAGCGAGACGTTGATCCGGTCGAGGCCCGCGTCCTTGAGCGCCTGCGCGCGGGACGCGAGGCCGATCGCGTTGGTGGTGAGCGAGATCTCGGGCCGGTCGGGGAGGGCGGCGCACGCGGCGATGATCTCGATGAGGTCGCGGCGCAGCAGCGGCTCACCGCCCGTGAACCGCACCTGGCGCACGCCGAGGTCGCGCGTGCCGATGCGCACGAGCCGCTCGATCTCGGCGAGCTGCAGCGCCTGCCGGTCGGGCGTGAACGGGAGGCCCTCGGCCGGCATGCAGTAGGTGCAGCGCAGGTTGCAGCGGTCGGTGAGCGAGATGCGGAGGTCGGTCGCGCGGCGGCCGAAGGGGTCGAGGAGCGCCGGGTCGTCGGGCCGGGCGGGGCCCGGAGCGGCGGCGGGACGCGGCATCGCCGGCATCCCCAGCGAGGTGCTCATTCCCCCAGGCTACGCGCGCGTCGGAGCGGGGCCGACGCCGAGCGGATGCGGGCGACGGGCACGAGCCGCGCCTGCGGTGCCTAGGATCGTCGCATGACGCAGAAGAGGGACCGCACGCCCGCACGCGCCGCGGATGCCGAGCCGCCCGTCACCGTCGCACCCGCATCCGGGCCCTTCCGCTACCGCGTGAGCGAGGCCGCCGCGCTCATCGGCGTGAGCGACGACACCCTCCGCCGCTGGGCCGACGCCGGCCGGCTCGACCTCGTGCGCGGCGAGGGGCGGCTGATCCAGGTCGACGGCGTGCAGCTCGCCCACCTCGCGACCGAGCTGGCCGCGGACGGGTCGCTCGCCGCATCCGGCGCCGGGCGTCCGCCGGCCTCGGCGCGGAACCGCATGCCGGGCATCGTCACGCGCGTCGTGCGGGACGGCGTCATGGCGCAGGTCGAGATCCAGGCGGGGCCGTTCCGGATGGTGTCGCTGATCAGCCGCGAGGCCGCCGACGAGCTGGGGCTCGAGGTGGGAGCGCCCGCCGCCGCGACCGTGAAGGCCACGAACGTGGGCGTCGAGCTGCTCGCGCCCGAGACGCTGACGGGCGGGCGGGCGTGATGCGCGGAGCGCGCGCGGTCGTCGTCGGCGCCCTGGCTGCGGGGCTCCTCGCCGGCTGCTCGGCCGGTGGATCCGCGCCCTCCGGCGTCCCCGATCCCGCCCCCGACTCCCTCGCCGGCACGCTCGTCGTGCAGGCCGCGGCGTCGCTCACCGGCAGCATGGACGAGGTCGCCCGCGGCTTCGAGGGCGCGCACCCGGGCGTGACGGTCACGGTGTCGTACGGCGGCAGCTCGACGCTCGCGCAGCAGATCGTGCAGGGCGCGCCCGCGGACGTGTTCGCGTCCGCCTCCGACGCCACCATGACGACGGTCGTCGACGCGGGCGAGACGGCCGCGGACCCGCGCGTGTTCGCCCGCAACGCGCTCGAGATCGCGGTGCCGCCCGGGAACCCCGCCCGCATCGCCGGCCTCGCCGACTTCGCCGACCCCGCCCGCACCCTCGCCCTCTGCGCGCCCGAGGTGCCGTGCGGTGCCGCGGCGGCGCAGGCGTTCCGGGAGGCGGGCGTCACGCCGCAGCCGGACTCGCTCGAGCAGGACGTGCGCGCCGCCCTCACGCGCGTCGAGCTCGGCGAGGTGGATGCGGCGGTGGTCTATGAGACGGACGTGCGGGCCGCGGGCGACCGGGTCGAGGGCGTGCCGCTGCCGGACGAGGTGAACGTGACGACGGACTGCGTCGTGGCGCCGCTCGCCGAATCCGCGTCGCCCGCCCTCGCCGCCGCCTTCGCCGACTACGTGGCGGGCGACGACGCCCGGTCCGTGTTCACCGCCGCGGGGTTCCGTGCGCCCTGAGCTGCGCGCCGACCGCAGCCGCGCCCGCAGCCGCACGCGCGTCCCCGCGGGCGAGCGTGCCGACCGCGTCCCGGTGCTGCTCTGGATCCCCGCGGGCGTCGCCCTCGCGTTCCTCGTGCTGCCGCTCGCGGCCCTCGTGGTGCGCGCGCCGTGGGCGACGCTGGGGGAGCGGCTCGCGGATCCCGGCATCGCGCGCGCCCTCGGCCTCTCCCTCGGCAGCGCGCTCGCCGCGACCGGGCTCAGCCTCCTGCTCGGGGTGCCGCTCGCGTTCGTGCTCTCGCGCTCGGCGGGGCGCCCGCCCGTGGTGCAGCGGATCCTCCGCGCGCTCGTGACCGTGCCGCTCGTGCTGCCGCCCGTGATCGGCGGCGTGGCCCTGCTGCTCCTGCTCGGACGGCGGGGGCTGATCGGCGGACCGCTCGAGGCGCTGACCGGGATCACCATCCCCTTCACGACGCCCGCCGTGGTGATCGCCGAGACCTTCGTGGCCATGCCGTTCCTCGTGCTGGCGGTGGAGGGGGCGCTGCGCGGCGCCGACCGCCGCTTCGAGGACGCGGCCGCGACCCTCGGCGCGAGCCGCTGGACCGTGCTCCGCCGGGTGACCCTGCCGCTCGTCGCGCCGGGCATCGGCGCGGGCGCGGTGCTCTGCTTCGCCCGCGCGCTCGGCGAGTTCGGCGCGACGCTCACCTTCGCGGGCAGCTTTCCCGGCGTGACCCAGACGGTGCCGCTGTCCGCCTACCTCGCGCTGCAGACGGATCCGGACGCCGCCGTCGTGCTGAGCCTCGTGCTGCTCGCGGTGTCGGTGGTCGTGCTGGTGAGCCTGCGCGACCGGTGGGCGTCGGGGGTGCACGCGTGAGCGCGTCGGCGTGCCGCGGGACGGCGGCCGACGGGCTCGACGCGCACGTCGTCGTCGAGCGACCCGCGTTCCGGCTCGACGTGCGCCTGCGGGTGCCGGCCGGATCCGCGACCGCGGTCGTCGGCCCGAACGGTGCAGGCAAGTCCACGCTGCTCCGCGCGCTCGCGGGGCTCGCGCCGCTCACGGCGGGACGCGTCGCGCTCGACGGCCGGGTGCTCGAGGAGCCGGGCGGGGGCGCGGCGCGGATCCCCGCCGAGGGCCGCGGCATCGGCGTCGTCTTCCAGGACCACCTCCTCTTCCCGCACCTGTCAGCGCTCCAGAACGTGGCCTTCGGGCCGCGCGCGCACGGGGTCCCGCGCGCGGATGCCGACGACCGGGCGCGCGCCCTGCTCGACCGGCTCGGGATCGCACAGCTCGCCGACCGCCGGCCCGCCGCGCTGTCGGGCGGCCAGTCGCAGCGCGTCGCGCTCGCCCGCGCCCTCGTGCTCGAGCCGGCGCTCCTCCTCCTCGACGAGCCGATGGCGGCGCTCGACGCGGGCACGCGACTCGACGTGCGCGACCTCCTCGCCGACGAGCTGCGGCGCTTCGGCGGGGCGGCGGTGATGGTGACGCACGATCCGGTGGACGCGCTCGCGCTGACCGACCGGATCCACGTGCTCGAGGACGGCCGCCAGGTGCAGGAGGGCGCGCCCGCCGAGGTCGCCGCCCGGCCCGCGACGGCGTACGTGGCCAGGCTCGTGGGCATGAACCGCTTGACGGGGCGGGACGCCGACGGTCAGGCCGTCGTGATCATCGCCGCGCCGGCGGACGTGCGGCTGGCCCGCGGACCCGCCCCGGAAGGCATCGGCGGCGGCACCCGCGACGTCGTGACGACCGGCACCGTGCGGCGGGTGGAGGGCGCAGCGGGCCGCGTCCGCGTGGCGCTGCGCGTCGCCGAACCGGATGCCGCCGTCACCGCGCTCGATCCCGCCGCGGTCGCCATCGAGCCGGGCACCGAGATCACCGCCGAGCTCGACGCCGCGTCCTTCGCCGCGCTCCGCCCGGTCGCGGCCGAGCGCCTCACCGTGCGGATCCCGCGCGGGATCTGATCAGCCGGCGTCCGGCCCGCCGGCGGTCACGCGCTCCCGGCCCAGCCGCCGCCGCACGACCGCGGGGATCAGCCGAGCGCGCCCGTCCGGCCCGAGCCGCACGAGCGAGCCGGCCACGACGATCACCAGGGCGGCCGCGAGCGCGATCTGCCAGGCCCACTCGTCCGGCGCGAACAGCCGCAGCGCGAGCGCGGCCACCACCGCGAACCACTCGCCGCGGCCCGTCATCGCGATGAACGGGATGAGCAGCAGCGCGTACCAGGGGTAGCGCGGGCTCACGGCGAGGAGCGTCACGCCGATCATCACGAGCTGGCCGAGCCACGGATCCGCCGGGTCGGTCCTCCACCAGACGAGGCCGGCGGTCACGGCGAGGATCAGCCCGACCGCGATGAGCCCGTACTGCCCGGGAACGACGAGCTCCACGAGCGGGAACCGCCCGCCGTCGCCGTAGCCCTCCTCCTGCAGGTAGCCGGGCAGGTAGCCGAGCACCGCGATCCCGGTGCTGAGCACGTACGGCACGTAGAGCAGGGCGAACGTGACGACCGCCGCGGTGATCACCTTCCAGGGCTGCTTCCGCAGCAGCGCCGGCGCCGCGATCACCGGGATGAGCTTCGTCGCGATGGCCGCGCCGAGGGCGATGCCGCCGCGCCACCGCATCCCGCCCGCGACGAGGAGCGACGCCGCGAGCGCGAGCAGCGCCCCGAGCGCGTCGACGTGCGAGTTCGTGACCACCTCGCTCGCCACCAGCGGGCACCACGCCCAGAGCGCCGCCCACCACACGGGCTTGCCGCGCTTCCGCAGCGCGCGGACGAGCAGGAGCGTCACCGCCGTCATCATCAGGAGCCCGGCGGCCTGGAACGCCCAGTACTCGGCCGTCACCGGGACTGCGGCGCGCACGCCCGCGAAGAACAGCTCGGCCATGGGCGGGTAGATGGTGGGGACCTTGGGGCGGTTGAGCGCCGTGCACATCGGCTCGTGCGTCTCCTCCTCGCGGACGCCTATGATCCGCTTCCCCTCGCAGGTGGCGGCTCCATCCGACCCGACGACGGTCTTCGGATAGAGCCAGTCGGGCCGGAGGTCCCGCAGCTCGGGGTCGGCCGGCGTGTAGCGATAGGGCGACTCGCCCGCGTTCTGCACGATGCCGTCCCAGGCGTAGCGCGCGGAGTCGGTGCTGGTGTTCGGCGGCCCGGCCATGGCGACCGCGCCGAGGCCCACCGATCCGAGGATGATGAGCGCAGCGGCGGATCGTGCCGGCAGCTTCCGCACCAGGAGGACCGCCGCTCCGAAGACCACCCAGATGACGACCACGAGCCAGAACAGCGGCGCGGCACCCTCGCGACGGAAGAACGCCTCGTCGTCGGCATCGCCGAACAGATCGAACGCGACCACCGACCATCCGGTGAGCGCGGCCATGACGACGAGGACGAAGGCGGTGAGGGCTGTGCGCACACCCCATCATGGCGGCGCGCGGCTCGACGGCCGCCGACCGGCCGCGGCCCGCCGTCCGCCGGACGGAGGACGGATCCGATGCGGACGCTGATGCACGAGACCAGGCGCCGCCTCGCCTCGCCCGCGCGCACGACCCGGCTGGCGGTCGTGATCGGCCGCCTCCTCGGCCTCGCCTTCCTGGTTTGCTTCGCGACGGGCCTCTACAGCCACTTCCTGCAGGACCCGCTGCCGTGGATGCGCTTCCCGACCGCGCCCGTGTCGCTCTACCGGCTGTCGCAGGGGATCCACATCACGGCCGGCATCGCGTGCGTGCCGCTCCTGCTCGCCAAGCTCTGGATCGTCTTCCCCGAGCTGCTCACGTACCCGCCGGTCACCGGGGTCGTCTCGTTCCTCGAGCGCGCGTCCATCGCCGTCTTCGTCGGGGCGTCGCTGCTCGAGGTGGCGATGGGCCTCCTCAACACCTTCCAGTGGGTGCCGTTCCCCTTCTACTTCCGGCAGACGCACTTCGCGCTGGCGTTCGTCGTGATCGGGTCGCTCGCGATCCACATCGGCGTGAAGCTGCCCGCCATCGCGGGCCACTGGCGGCGCGGGCAGGCGGACGAGTCGCCCATCGTCGAGGACCAGTCGGCCGCGACCGCCGCCGACGGCACCCCGGCCCGCGCGCCCCGCGGCGTCACCGGCCGCGTGCTCGCCTGGATCGACGACACCCCCGTCACGCCGACGCCCATCGCCCGCCGCGGCTTCCTCGTGGCGGTCGGCGCATCCGTCGCCGCGGTCGTGGGCCTCACCGCGGGCCAGTCGTTCCGGATCCTCGCCCCGCTCAACGCCTTCGGCCCGCGCGTCATGGGCACCGGCCCGCAGGGGCTGCCCGTCAACCGCACGGCCGAGGCCGCGGGCGTGACGGAGTCCGCGGTCGACCCCGCGTGGGCGCTCACCGTCTCGAACGGATCCGTCTCCAGGGCCTTCACGATGGACGACCTCCGCGGCATGGGGCTCGTCACCGCGACGCTGCCCATCTCCTGCGTCGAGGGCTGGAGCCAGTCGGCGACGTGGCGCGGCGTCCGCCTCATGGACCTGATGGACCAGGTCGGCGCCGACCCTGTGGCGCGCCTCCGCGTCACAAGCCTCGAGAAGAGCGGCGGCTTCCGGCGCACCGAGATGGGCCCGGAGTACGTGCGCGACCCGCTCACCCTGGTGGCGCTCGAGCTCGACGGCGCGCCCCTCGACATCCAGCACGGCTACCCGGCGCGCATGATCGCGCCCGGGCGTCCCGGCGTGCTGCAGACCAAGTGGCTCTCGACCCTGGAGGTCATGTGATGTCCGGCACCCGCACCCCCGCGCCCGGCGACGGCGCCCGCGTGACGCGCGGCATGGTGGCCGCCCGGATCGCGCTCGTCGCGATCGGCGTCGTCGGCCTCGCGTTCGGCGCGCGCACCCTGCTCGAGACCCAGCGCACCGACCAGGTCGTCGGCGTCGCCGTGTTCCTGCTCCTCGCGATCCTCGTGCACGACGCGATCCTGTCGCCCGTCGTCTTCGTCACCGGCCTGCTGCTGCGGAAGGCGGGCCGGCGCCTCCCTCCGGGCTCGCTCGTGATCGTGCAGGCCGGCGTGGTCGTGATGGCGGTGATGACCCTGGTGGTCGTCCCCGAGATCCGGGCTCGCGCCATCGGCAACGACAACCCGACGATCCTCATCGCGGACTACGCGCCGCGCCTCGCGCTCATGTGGGTCGCCACCGCGGTGGCGACGGCCGTGGTCGCGGCGCTCTACGCGCGCACGAGGCGGCAGAAGGACCGGCCGTCGGTCTCCCAGCACTGAACGAGGTCGAGGCCCGCGCCAGCGGCCATGCGCGCGACGGCGTCGCGGCCGACCTGCGCCCACGGGAACGGGTCGCTCGCGCGGCCCTGGCCGTCCTCGACCGTGCACTCGAAGGTGCGGTCGCGGGCGGGATCCGGGTGGGTCTCGACCACGAGCGCGCCCTGGTCGTCGAGGAGGTCGCCGCAGCGCGCGAGGAGCGCGGCCGCGTCGCCGCCGATGCCGATGTTGCCGTCGAGCAGCAGAAGCGTGCCCCAGCCGCCCTCGCGGGGCAGGCGCTCGAAGACCGAGCGGTGGAGCACGGGGAGGCCGAGGCCCGCGGCCATCTCGACCACGGTGGGGGAGACGTCGATGCCGAGCGCGCCGAGCCCGGCGTCCATAGCCGCGCGGACCATGCGGCCCGGGCCGCAGCCGATGTCGAGGACGGGACCGGCCGCGCCCGCGAGGAGGCTCGCGTCCACGGCGTCGGCGTCCGCGCTCCAGCGGCTGATGTCCATCGCCTCGGCGCTGTCGTCGTCGGACGCGAGCGACAGGAAGAGGACCCCGGAGTCGCGGAGGGCCCGGGCGTACGGTTCGCCGCCACCGGATCCGAAGGTGCGGACGCGCGCGGAGGCGCGGTCCTCGGGGTGGTCGACGGCCAGGCTCATGCGGGGTCCCTCTGCGATGTCGCGGATGCGGTGGTGGCGGCGCGGGTGCCCGCGCCGGTGTCCAGGGTTCGGAGCACGGCGGCGAAGCGATGGGCGGGCGCCGCTGCGGCCGCGTCGCGCGCGTCGGCGACCGTGTCCACGTCGGTGAGCTCGGGCAGCATCGCCACGTCGAGCCCCGCGTCGATCAGCCGCGACAGCTGCACCGCGCCCGTGTCGTCCCGGGACATGGGCACGCCGCGCACGAGCGCGCCGTCCGGATCCCGGAGGCCCAGCGCCCAGAAGCCGCCGTCGTTCGCGGGGCCGAACCAGGCGTCGGGGCCGCCCGCGCCGTCGGCCCACGAGTCGAGCACGGGGCGGAGGAGGGCGGCGGTGAGCTGCGGGGTGTCCATGCCGACGAGGAGGACGGGACCGTCGAGCGCGTCGTACATGGCGGCGAGCCGCTCGTCGAGGTCGCCCGCCACCTGCGGGATCACGTCGTAGCCGGCGGCCTCCGCGGGCGGGTTCGCACCGTCGAAGAGGAGCACGCGGCGCTCGGGCGCGGCGTCGTCGACGGCGGCGAGCGTGTCGGCGAGGGCCGCGGACGCGAGCTCGGCGGCCTCCTCGAGCGTGAACGGCGGGTGCAGGCGCGTCTTGACGCGGCCGGGGATGCACTCCTTGGCGATGACGACGACGGTGGTCACGCGGATCCTCCCGGGGTGCGGTCGGCGCCCACTGCCGCCGCTCGCGCCTCGGCCAGCACGCGTGACATGTCGCGCACGGCCGTGACGGTCCCGCGCACGGTGCCGGTCACCTTGGACCGCCCCACGCGCGGTGCGTACGGCATCTCCACCTCCAGGATGCTCCACCCGGCCGCCGATGCCCGCAGCAGCATCTCGAGCGGATAGCCGCTGCGCCGGTCGAGGATCCCCAGGCCCAGCAGCTCGGTGCGCCGCCCGCAGCGCATCGGGCCGAGGTCGTGCAGCGGCACACCCGTGATCCGCCGCAGCCGGCGGGCGAGCTCGAGGTTCGCGATCCGGGCGTGCAGCGGCCATGCGCCGCGCGTCGACGGGATCCGGCGGCCGAGCACGAGGTCGCGCTCGCCGTCGCGGACCGGGTCGACCACGCGGGGGAGGAGCGCCGGATCCATCGACGCGTCGGCGTCGCAGAACGCCACGAGCGGTGCGGTCGCGGCCTCGAGCCCCGCGTGCGCCGCCGCCCCGAACCCTCGGCGCCGCTCCTCCACCACGAGGGCGCCGTGCTCGCGCGCGACCTCGGCGGAGCGGTCGGTGGATCCGTTGTCGACGACGATCGCGCGGTACCCCTCGGGGAGGCGCGAGAGGACGAAGGGCAGGGCCTCCTCCTCGTCGAGGCAGGGGAGGACCACGTCCACGAGCGGTTGCGTCATCCGTCGAGCCTAGGAGGCCGCGCCTGCGCTCGTCCCGCACGCCCCCGCATCACCCGACGCCGGATGGCCGAGGGGTGACGGCTCGCTCGCAAGCCGGACACCCCCGGGGTCCGGCCCAGGGACCGCGCATAGTCTGACCGGGTGAGTCCCACCTACGATCCCGCGCGCGCCGACGCCGGGCGCCCCGACCCCGCGCGGCCCGATCCCTCGCGGCCGGATCCGCTGCGCGGCCGCCGCATCCTCGTGGTCGAGGACGACCCCACGGTGAACGAGGTCGTCTGCCGCTACTTGAAGGCCTCGGGCTTCCAGGTCGAGACGGTCGCCGACGGCCTCGAGGCCGTGCGCGTCGCCACCGAGCGCATGCCCGACCTCGTCGTGCTCGACCGCATGCTCCCCGGCCTCGACGGCCTCGAGGTGTGCCGGCGGATCCGCGCCCACCACCCCGAGTCGCCCGTCCCCGTCGTGATGCTCACCGCCCTCGGCCAGGGCGAGGACCGCGTGAACGGCCTCGACGCCGGCGCCGACGACTACCTCGCCAAGCCCTTCTCCCCGCGCGAGCTCGTCCTCCGCGTGCGCGCCGTCCTCCGCCGCACGGTGCCCGAGGCCGTGCCGGAGCCGCCCTTCGTCGCGGGCCCGTTCGTGCTCGACCTCGGCGCGCGCGAGATCCACCAGGCCGGCGTCATGCTGTCGCTCACCTCGCGCGAGTTCGACCTGCTCGCCTTCCTGCTCCGCAACCCGCGCCGCGTCTTCGGGCGCGACGACCTGCTCCGCTCGGTGTGGGGCTGGGAGATCGGCGACCTCTCCACCGTCACCGTGCACGTGCGGCGCCTGCGGGAGAAGATCGAGGCGGATCCCGCGCACCCCGTGCTGCTCGGCACCGTCTGGGGCGTCGGCTACCGCTTCGACCCGGACGCCGCGGCGCCCGCGCCGTCCGCCGCCGCGACGCCCGACGCCGACGCCGAGGCCGTGGATCCCGCCCCCTCCGCCGGGGCCGACGCGTGACCGCCGACTCCTTCCTCATCGTCGTCCTGACCGCGCTCGTCTGCGCCGCGGTCGTCGGCCTCGGCGCGAGCGTGCTGCTGCGCGCGCTCCGCAGACGCTCGCTCGTGCTGCAGATCTGCGTGGTCGCGCTCGCCGCCGTGCTCTCGGTCGTGGGCGGCATGGTCGCCGTCACCGCGAGCATGCTCGTCGACGACGCCGGCCTCACCGCGTTCCTCTCCGTCGCCGCCGTCTCCGCCCTCGTCTCCCTCGTCATGGCCGCGATGCTCGGCATGACCCTCGTGCGCGGCAGCCGCGAGCTCGGCCGCTACGCCGCGTCCATGGGCGAGGAGGCCGCCGTCGAGCCGGGACGTCCCACCAGCACCGAGTTCGCGCAGCTCGCCCGCGAGCTCAGCGCCGCCAACCGCCGCCTCGCCGACGCCCGCGACCGGATGGAGGCGCAGGAGCGCAGCCGCCGCGAGCTCATCGCGTGGATGTCGCACGACCTGCGCACGCCGCTCGCCGGGATCCGCGCCATGGCGGAGTCGCTCGAGGACGGCATGGTCGACGACGAGCACCGCTACTTCCGCCAGATCCGCGTGCAGGCCAACCGCCTCAACGGCATGGTCGACGACCTGTTCGAGCTCTCCCGGATCAACTCGGGCAGCCTTGAGCTCGCCGTCGAGCGCGTCTCCCTCTACGACATCGTCAGCGACACCGTGGCCGAGCTCGGCCCGGTCGCCCAGGCCCGCAAGGTCGATCTCCGGGGCGAGACAGCGCACGACGATCTCGTGGTGCAGGGCGACCCGCGCGAGCTCTCCCGCGTCGTCGGCAACCTCGTGATGAACGCCATCCAGCAGTCGCTCCCCGGCGGCCGCATCGTGATCTCCGCGCACCGCGACTCGGGCAACCTCGCCGTGCTCTCCGTCGAGGACACCGCGGGCGGCATCCCCGAGGCCGACCTCCCGCGCGTGTTCGACGCGGGCTGGCGGTCGACCGGATCCCGCACCCCGCGCGCGTACGGCAAGAGCGCCGCGGAGAAGACCGCGCTCGGCCCCGACTTCCCGGTCGCGCCCGTCGAGGCGACGCCGCCGGATCCCCAGGTGCAGGCCGAGGGCACGCACGACGGCGGCTACGCGTCGGGCGGCGGCGGCGCGGGGCTCGGCCTCGCGATCGTCCGCGGGATCGTGCGCGCGCACGACGGCGACGTCACCGTCCAGAACATCGACGGCGGCTGCCGCTTCGACGTGATCCTGCCGTACAGCAAGCCGGTCGCCTCGTGACCCGCGCGGCCCTCCGCTGGTGGTCCGCGTTCCTCGGGGTGGTTGCCGCGCTCGCCGTGCTGTCCGTCGCCGAGATCGCCGCGGCCTTCGTCGCCCCGGCGGCGAGCCCGGTGCTCGCGGTCGGCGCGCTCGTCATCGACCTCGTGCCCGCGGGCGTCAAGGACACGGTGATCGCCCTGTTCGGCACGGGCGACAAGGTCGCGCTCATCGTCGTGCTCGGCGTCGTGGTGCTCGCATCCGCCGCGCTCGCCGGGATCCTCCAGGTGCGCCGCCCGCCGCTCGGCGTGGTGGTGCTCGCGCTCTTCGCCGGCGTCGCCGTGCTCGCGGCCACCACGCGCGCCGGGGCCACGGGCGCCGTCGCGATCCCCACGATCGTCGGCATGATCGCGGGCGTCTTCATCCTCCACCGGGGCGCCGACCGCCTCCGCGACTGGCGGGACGCGGCGGATCGCGCGGCATCCGCGGCGGCCGCGGTCGCGGAGCCCGTGCGCGGCATCGCCCGCC
>NZ_JAAVCB010000095.1:0-6123 GCF_014802555.1 Clavibacter sp.
GACGTCGCCTCCGCCCCGCCCCTGTACGGGATCCCGACGGGTCGCCTGCTGCTCCTGCACGCGACGCTCCCCGCGGCGGCCGGCGTCGCGTGCGCGCTCGTGGGCGCCGGGATCGCCGTGGCGGGCGGTGCGGGTGCCGCCGCGCTCGTCGTCGCGCCGGCGGTGACGCTGCTGCTCGTCGTGGTGCGCGCGCTCGACGCCGCGAAGGGACCGCTGCCCCTGGAGGTGATGGCGCCCGTGATCACGCCGGCCGGCGACGCGTCCGCGCTCGTGATCGCCGCGTGGCAGGCCGACGCGCTCCTGCTGGCGGGCGGATCCGTCCTCGCGGTCGTCTCCGCGGCCGCGACGGTCGGCCCGGTGGCCGCGGCGCTCGTGCTGCCGCTGGGCGCGGGCGTGGCATCCCGGGTGCGGCACCGGATCCAGGCGGTGCGGGACTAGCCGCGCTCAGCCGGTGCGAGCCGCGCTCAGCCGCGCGGCATCGCCTGCTCGAGGATCCGCACGGCCTCGTCGGCCGGGACGGTCCACGAGATCGTCGCCGTGATGCGCGCGACGCCGTCCTCGCCGACGCCGGTGCCGGTGAAGTCGACCTGCACGTCGCGCACCTCGCGGCTGATGGCGTTCGCGGACTCGGCGGCGCCGAGGATCGCCTCGTCGTCGTAGGGGAGGTTGGTGAGGGCCATGGTCGTCCTTCGGTCGCGGGTCGGGCGGGTCGGGCAGGGCGGGCGGCAGGTCGCCGGAGGCCCGTGGCGTGTGCCGTCAGTCGGCGCGCGGCTCCGGGTGCGGCGACGATCCGGGCGGCGGCTCCGGGATCAGGTGCAGCCCGGATCCGGTGTTCGCGCTCTCCATGAGCACCTCCACCCACGCGGGGTTGATCGCCGGGACGCGGCTGCCCGAGAACCGGAAGTGCAGCGGGAGCTCGGGCGCGACCCACACGGTGCTGCGTCCGTCGCCCTCGGATGCCGGGTACTTCCACGAGAACGCGAAGCTCTCCCGGCGGCGCAGCTTGTTGATCATCACGATCTGCAGGTGCGCGAGCGCTCGGTCGTCGATGGTGGTGCGGGTGGTGCTGTCGAAGATCAGCTGGCCCATGCCCTGCCCTCCTCCATGTCCCGTCCTCAGGTCTCGTCGGCGGCGCGGATCCTGCGGATCCCGCGGCGTCGACGGCTCGGCGGCCCGCGGGTGGGGGCATCGAGTGATGGGCCCGATATTACGGCAACAGAGGAAACAGTTCTCCGGCGGGCGGGGATCCCGTCGCCCGCGGATCCCTAGCGGGCGGCGGCGTCGAACGCGTCGAGCACCGCCCGCGCCACCTGCCGGGGGGGGGCGGTCGTCGGTCGGGATCGTCGTCTCGTCGAGGCCGGACTCCCGCAGCCGCGCGGCGAGCTGCGCGTGGCGGGCCAGGTGCCAGTCGCGCGCGGCACTGCGGTCGTCGTCGTAGCGGGAGCGCAGGCGCGCCTCGACGACCGTGGGCGACGCGGTCAGGAGCACGCTGCGCACGTCGATCCCGAGCGCGTCGCGGTACCTGTCGAGGTCGGCGCGCTCCGCCGCCACCCCGCTGATCACGAGCTGCCGCGGCCCCGCCTCCTGGAACAGCGCCCACGTGGCGGCCATGGCCCGCGCCTCGACGACGATGTTCTCCGGATCCCACGACGCGGGCGGCCAGGACCGGTGGAACCAGTCCACGTCCATCAGGCTGAACGGCCGCCCGGCCTCGGCGAGCAGCTCGCCGAGGTGGTCGAGCACGGCGCTCTTGCCGACGCCGTAGGTGCCGTTGACGAGGAGGAGGGCGGGCGGGCTGGCATCAGCCATTCGAGCAGGTCTCCTCCGCGGCCGTCTGGCCCGTGACGCCCGAGGGGAGCACGGCGGGGGCGGAGGGCTCGGCGGACGGCGTGCTTCCGGCGTCGGGCGCGGGGGTCTCCCCGGCCGCGGGCTCTGGCGCGGCCACTCCCTGTCCGGTGCTGCCCGGCGCGAGGGAGAAGTCCGCGTCGGCCGCGATCAGCCGGATCATCTCGTCGCCCTTCACGACGTCCTGCGCCACGCGCTGGCTCTCGAGCCGGATGCTCGGGTACTGCACGAAGGTGAAGCGGTCGAGCGGGATGTCCTTGGCCGTGAGGGCGAGCGACGTGATGGCGGACGGGGTGTCCAGCGAGGTCGAGAGCACCATGTTGTCGACCGCGGCGCGCGCGATGCCGTACAGCTTGGCCGGGTTGGTCAGCGTGTCCGTCGACGTGATGGTGCGCAGGAGGGCGCTGAGGAACACCTGCTGGTTGCTGATGCGGTCGATGTCGCTGCCGTCGCCCACGCCGTGGCGGGTGCGGAGGAACTGGACGGCTTCGCGCCCCTGCAGCGGGTGCACCCCGGGCTGCAGGTCGAGATCGGTCTTGGGGTCGTAGATGCGCTTGGCGACGCAGACGGGCACCCCGCCGACCGCGTTCGACATCGCGAGGACGCCGTTGAACTGGATGACGCCGCCGTAGGGGACCTCGAGTCCCGTGATCGCCTCGACGGTCCGCACGACGCACGGGAGCCCACCGCGCTTGAGCGCCACGTTGATCTGCTCGTCCGAGGACGCGGGCTCCTCCGAGGCGTCCGGACGGGTGCAGGCGGGCATGTCGACGAGCATGTCGCGCGGGAAGGAGACGACGGTCGCGCGCGTGTGGTCCTCGCTGATGTGTAGGAGCATCGTGACGTCGTTGAGGTTGCCGGTCTGGACGTCCTTGCCCGTGCCGTAGCCATCGCCCTGACCCTCGCGGGTGTCGCCGCCGACCAGCAGGATGTTGGCGCCCCCGTCGATCCCGCCGATGGAGGGCGGCGCTGCCTTCCCGTCCCCGATGTCCACGGCGTTCGCCTGCACGGTGCGCGCGAGGTCCCAGGCGGCGACCGCGGCGACGGATCCGGTGCTCACGACGGCGACGGCTGCCACCACGACCACGGCGAGGACCGCGGTGCGCACCGCGCTCGGCTTCCGCAGCCGACCGTGCCGGGCGATCCCGGGCGCGAGGCTCCGGTCGTGTCGCGTCTCGTGGGGCATGCGGGCTCCTCGGGGTCCGGGCGTGCGGCCGCCCGGGCGGGTCGGCGGTGCCTGCCACGCTACGGGCGGGTCGGCGTCCGCGGTTCCCCCGAGCGATGTAGATCCGCACGCCCGGACCGGGGCCGCCGACGCGGAACGGCCCGACCCCCTGCTGAGGGGATCGGGCCGTCCGGTGGAGCAGGACCTACGGGGCGAGCCGGTTCGGCCCGCGGAACAGGTAAGTGACCTCGCGGAGGTTCGACTGGTGCAGCAGCAGCATCAGCACGCGGTTGAGGCCCATGCCGAAGCCGCCGTGCGGGGGCACTCCGTAGCGGAAGAAGTCGAGGTAGGAGCCGAGCTCCTCGGGGTCGAGGCCCTTCTCGCGGGCCTGCGCCTCGAGCACGTCGACGCGGTGCTCGCGCTGGGCGCCCGTGGTGATCTCGACGCCGTTCCAGATGAGGTCGTAGCTGTTCGTGATCGACGGGTCCTCGGCGTTCCGCATGTGGTAGAACGGCCGGATCGTCGACGGGTAGTCCGTGAGGAACACGAACTCGTGGCCGAACTCCTCCATCACGTGCGCCGCGATCTGGCGCTCGCCCTCGGGGTCGAGGTCGTCGTCGGCGCGGTCGATCACATGGCCGCGCTTCGCGACGATGTCCTTGGCCTCGAGCAGCGGGATCCGCGGGAACGGGATGCTCGGCACAGTCACCTCCACGTCGAACAGCTCGCGGATCTCGTCGCCGTGCTTCTCCTTCACCGCGGTGAGCGCGGCGACGATGAGCTCCTCCTGGAGGCGCGCGACGTCCTCGTGGCTCTCGATCCAGCTGATCTCCGCGTCCACCGAGGTGAACTCGGTCGCGTGGCGCGAGGTGAAGGACGGGTCGGCGCGGAACGCCGGGCCGACCTCGAACATCTTGCCGAAGCCGGCGGACTGCGCCATCTGCTTGAAGAACTGCGGGCTCTGCGCGAGGTACGCGACGCCGTCGAAGTAGTCGACCTTGAACAGCTCGGCGTTCGACTCGGAGGGCGTGGCCATGAGCTTGGGGGAGAAGACCTCGATGAAGTCGTGCTCGACCCAGTAGGTGCGCAGCGCGTGGACCAGCGTGGTCTGCACGCGGAAGATGAGCGAGTTGCGCGGCGCGCGCAGGTCGATGAAGCGCCAGTCGAGGCGCTTGTCGATGGAGGAGTCGGCCGCGATGGGCGTCTCGGGGATGGCGGCCGCGGCGACCTCGATGCCGGACAGGCCGATCTCCAGCCCGCCGAGCTTCACGCGCTCGTCGTGCTTGAGCGTGCCGGTCGCGGTGAGGAAGGTGCCCGCCGCGAGCCCGGAGATGGTGTCGGCGGTCGCGTCCTCGTCGCCCTGGCGCTTGTAGGTGAGCTGCACCGCGCCCGACTCGTCGCGGAGGATCACGAACTGGATCTTCTTCTGATCCCGGACGGTCTCGACCCAGCCGGAGACGGCCACGTCCCCGTCGTCGAGGGCGGCCAGGTTCTTGATGAGGGTGCGTGAGGTCACGGTCATCGAGTCTATCCGCGCCGCTGTCGGGCCGGTCGCCCCGCGGGCCGCCTAGCCTGGTCGCACGGCCCCGCGACGGGCGGTCGCCGGCGCCGGTCGCGGCGCGACCACCGCAGGGGAGACGCCATGCAGATCGACCTCAACAGCGACCTGGCCGAGTCCTTCGGCCGCTGGACCCTCGGCGACGACGACGCGATGCTCGACGTCGTCTCGAGCGCGAACGTGGCGTGCGGGTTCCACGCGGGGGATCCGCTCGTCATGCTGCACGCGCTCGAGCGCGCGGCCCGGAACGGCGTCGCCGTCGGCGCCCACGTGGCCTACCGCGACCTCCAGGGCTTCGGCCGCCGCGACCTCGACGCGTCGCCCGCCGAGCTCACGGGCGACGTGCTCTACCAGCTGGCCGCGATCTCCGGCTTGGCGCGCACGGTCGGCGCCCGCGTCTCCTACATCAAGCCGCACGGCGCCCTCTACAACCGCATCGCGCACGATCCCGTGCAGGCGCAGGCCGTGGTGGACGCGGTCGTGGCGCTGGATCCGACGCTCCCCGTCCTCGGGTTGCCCGGCTCGGAGATCCTCCGGCTCGCCGACGCCGCCGGCCTGCCGACGCGCGTCGAGGCGTTCACCGACCGGGCGTACACGCCCGAGGGCGCGCTCGTGTCCCGGCGGCAGGAGGGGTCCGTGATCCACGACCCGGCCGATGTCGCGGCCCGCTCTGTGCGCATGGCGACGGAGGGCACGGTCGTGGCGATCGACGGATCCGTGGTGCGGCTCGACCCCGACTCCCTCTGCGTGCACAGCGACACCCCCGGGGCCGTCGGGCTGGCCCGCGCGGTGCGGGACGCGCTCGAGGCGGCGGGCGTGGAGATCCGGCCGGTGCCGGATGCGGCTGGCGCAGACGCCGCTGCGACGGCGGCTCCCGCCGGCGCCGACCGTCGCGCGCTCCCCGCCCGCGACCGGCGCGCGCTGTGACCCTCCGGCTCCTGCCGTGCGGCGACGCGGCGGTCATGCTCGACCTCGACTCGCTCGACGAGGTGCTCCGCCTGCAGCCGGTGCTCGACGCGACGCGGCCGCGAGGCGTCGTCGACATCGTGCCCGGCGCGCGGAGCATCCTCGTCACGGTGGATCCGCACGTGCTCCCGCTCGCCGCCGCCCGCTCCTGGGCGCTCGCCGCCGAGCCGGCCCGGCCCGCCGACGAGGCCGGCTCCCGGGGTGACGCGCCCGTCGAGATCGACGTGGTCTACGACGGCGAGGACCTGGCCGACGTCGCCGCGCTCCTCGGCATCGGGGTCCGCGAGGTCGTGGAGCGCCACACCTCGGGCACCTGGACGGTCGCGTTCGGCGGCTTCGCGCCGGGCTTCGGCTACCTCGCCGGCGTCCCCGGCCTCGAGGTGCCGCGCCGCACGTCGCCGCGCCCGCGGGTCCCGGCCGGCGCCGTCGCGCTCGCGGGCGAGTTCAGCGGGATCTACCCGCGCGTCTCGCCGGGCGGCTGGCAGCTCATCGGCACCACGCGGGCGGTGCTGTGGGATCCCGAGCGCGAGCCGGCCGCGCTGCTGCAGCCCGGATCCGCCGTGCGCTTCCGCGAGGTCGACGCGTGAGC
>NZ_JAAVCB010000096.1:0-9021 GCF_014802555.1 Clavibacter sp.
CGGCGTCGGGGCGCTCGCCGATGACGGCGGCGGGATCCACGCGGACCACGTCGGCCCCCGCGGCGGCGAGCGCGACGGCCTCGCGGACGGCGGAGCGGATCCGGTCGGCGAGGGGCGCGTCGGCGTCCACGGGGGAGAGGTCGACCGCGAGCGTGAGGCCCGCGTCGTGCAGGGCGTCGGCGAGGGCGGCGAGGTCGGCGGCGGATCCGAGCTCGGCCCGCACGCGCACGCCCGGCGCCAGGAGCGCGTCGGCGTCCGCGTCGGCATCATCGGCGCGCTCGGTGACGGGCGTGATCTGCAGGTGCGTGAGCCCGAGGTCGCGGAGGGCGGGGATCCGGGCGGCGAGGCCCCGGAGGTCGTCGGCGTACCGGTCGACGTAGCAGACGCCGCCCGCGCGGAGGTCGAGGTGGAGGTCGTCGGGGGATCCCAGGGCCGGGGTGCGACGCGGCCGCACGTCCTGCAGGTTGGCGGCCAGCGCGTCGGCGAGGGCGTCGGCGTCGTCGCCCACGAGCGGGCGGAGGTCGGCGGCGAGGGCGTCGCGGTCGACCGGGGGCGCGGTGGCCGGCTCGGCGGGGGCGCGGTCGGCGGCGTCGGCGCGCGCGCCGTCGCGGTCGTGTCCGCCAGCCGCGGGATCGGTCGTGAGCGCTGTGCTCCCCATGCTCGGTCCTTCCTCCGCATACGGCGGGCACCGTCGCCCGACCCCCTGATCCTACGGGCGGGCGGGTCGCGCGACCCCCGGCGCCGTCCGCGCACTCCGCATCCCCTCGCTCGGCGGCCAGGCGCGCGCGCCTGACGGGAGGCTGCGCGCCTCGCGGGCGCGCGCCCGCACGGGTAGGATCGGACCCGTCGCGACTGGCGTTCGGATGGGTCACCATCGGGGAGCGACTCACACGGTTGGTGGCCGTACGCCTGGGCCACGACGCATCCTCTCGTCCACCGTGCTCAAGGAGTCCCATGCCCGTCGACCAGTCCTTCAACGCCCCCCTCTCCGAGGTCGACCCGGAGATCGCGGCCGTCCTCGAGCAGGAGCTCGGCCGCCAGCGCGGCACCCTCGAGATGATCGCCAGCGAGAACTTCGTGCCGCGCGCGGTGCTGCAGTCGCAGGGATCCGTGCTCACCAACAAATACGCCGAGGGCTACCCGGGCCGCCGCTACTACGGCGGCTGCGAGTTCGTCGACGTCGCCGAGCAGCTCGCCATCGACCGCGCGAAGAGCCTCTTCGGCGCCGAGTTCGCCAACGTCCAGCCGCACTCGGGCGCCACCGCGAACGCCGCCGTCCTCGCCGCCATCGCGCAGCCGGGCGACACGATCCTCGGCCTCGAGCTCGCGCACGGCGGCCACCTCACGCACGGCATGAAGCTCAACTTCTCCGGCAAGCTCTACGACGCCGCGGCCTACGGCGTGGACCCCGACACCTTCCTCATCGACATGGACGTCGTGCGCGAGAAGGCGCTCGAGCACCGGCCGCAGGTCATCATCGCCGGCTGGTCGGCGTACCCCCGCCACCTCGACTTCGCCGCGTTCCGCTCCATCGCGGACGAGGTCGGCGCCAAGCTCTGGGTCGACATGGCGCACTTCGCCGGCCTCGTCGCCGCGGGCGTGCACCCCTCGCCCGTGCCCTACGCGGACGTCGTCTCCTCCACCGTGCACAAGACCCTCGCGGGCCCCCGGTCCGGCGTGATCCTCAGCCGCGACACCGCGCTCGCCAAGAAGCTCAACTCGGCCGTCTTCCCGGGCCAGCAGGGCGGGCCGCTCATGCACGTCATCGCGGCCAAGGCCACGGCGTTCAAGATCGCGGCCACCGAGGAGTTCGCCGACCGGCAGCGCCGCACCATCCAGGGCGCGCAGATCCTCGCCGAACGCCTCGTCGCGGCCGACTCCACCGAGGCCGGCGTCTCCGTCCTCACCGGCGGCACCGACGTGCACCTCGTGCTGGCGGACCTCCGGAACTCGCCCATCGACGGCAAGCAGGCGGAGGACGCGCTGCACGAGGTCGGCATCACGGTCAACCGCAACTCGGTGCCGTTCGACCCGCGCCCGCCGATGGTCACCTCGGGCGTCCGCATCGGCACGTCGGCGCTCGCGACCCGCGGCTTCGGCGAGACCGAGTTCACCGAGGTGGCGGACATCATCGCCGAGACCCTGAAGCCCGGCAGCGACCTCGCCGCCCTGCGTGCGCGCGTGCTGACGCTCACCGACGGCTTCCCGCTCTACGAGGGCCTCACCCAGTGACCGCGGTCGTGCTCGACGGTGTCGCCACCGCGTCGGCCGTCAAGTCCGAGCTGGCCGTGCGGATCCGCGCCCTCCGCGAGCAGGGCCTCGTCCCGGGGCTCGGCACGCTGCTCGTGGGCGACGACCCGGGATCCCGCTCCTACGTCGCCGGCAAGCACCGCGACTGCGCCGAGGTCGGCATCGAGTCCATCCGGGTCGACCTGCCGGCGGACGCCACCGAGGCCGACGTGCGGACCGCGATCGAGCGGCTCAACTCGGATCCCGCCGTCACGGGCTACATCGTGCAGCTGCCGCTCCCCGCGGGGATCGACGAGAACGCGATGCTCGAGCTCATCGACCCGTCGAAGGACGCGGACGGCCTGCACCCGACCAACCTGGGCCGGCTCGTGCTCGGCGTGCAGGGCGAGCTGACCTCGCCGCTGCCGTGCACGCCCGCGGGCATCGTCGAGATGCTGCAGCGCTACGACGTGCCGATCGCCGGCCAGCACGTGGTCGTCGTCGGCCGCGGCCTCACGGTGGGCCGGCCGCTCGGCCTGCTGCTCACGCGCAAGGGCCTCGACGCCACCGTCACCCTCACGCACTCCCGCACGCGCGACATCGAGCAGGAGGTCCGCCGGGCCGACATCGTGGTCGCGGCCGTGGGCGCCGCGCACCTCGTGAAGCCCGAGTGGGTGAAGCCGGGCGCCGCCGTGCTGGACGTGGGGATCACGCGCGTCGTGGATCCCGAGACCGGCAAGGCGCGCCTCACCGGCGACGTGGATCCCGCGGTCGCCGAGGTCGCCGGCCACCTGTCGCCGAACCCGCGCGGCGTGGGTCCCATGACCCGCGCCATGCTGCTCGCCAACGTGGTGCAGGCCGCCGAGCGCGACGCGCGCCTGGCCGCCGAGCTACGCGGCTGACGGCGCTCGCCGCGACAGTGCTCGACTCGACCGTGCGGCGGTGATCGAGGAGGGGACGGCCGGTCAGGCCGTCCCCTCCTCGCGTGCGGGGCCGGTCGCGGACTCGGTGCCCAGCAGGACGGCCGGCGTCGGGATCGCCCCGGCGTGCAGCCGCGCGTTCTCCACGTACTGGTCGGCATTGATCCGGAGCCCCGCGACCTCCTCGTCGGTGAGCTCGCGCCGCACCTTGCCGGGCACCCCGGCGACGAGCGAGCGCGGCGGGATGCTCTGCCCTTCCAGCACCACGGTCCCGCCTGCGAGCAGCGACTCGCGGCCGACGACCGCGCCGTTCATCACGGTGGCGGACATGCCGACGATGCAGCCGTCCTGGATCGTGCAGCCGTGCAGCACCGCGTTGTGGCCGACGCTCACGCCCTCGCCGACCGTGAGCGGGAAGCCCGCGTCGACGTGGCAGCTGACGTTGTCCTGCAGGTTGGAGCGGGCACCGATCCGGATGTCAGCGGCCTCCGCGCGCAGCACGGCGTTGAACCACACGCTGGATCCGGCGGCGAGCGTCACGCGACCGACGACGCGCGCGCCCGCCGCCACGAGGGCGTCGGGCGCGATGTCGGGTGCGGGGGATCCGGGGAGCGCGCGGACGGTGGCCTGGGGATCGACGGTCATGCCGCCAGGGTAGGCCGCGCGGATCGGGCCCGCGGGCGCATCCGCGTGCCGCGCTCCATGGGCACGAAGGCGGCGGCGACGTACGCGTCCCACGGCGCGCGGTAGTAGGGGAGCGGCGAGGCGTTGATGAACACGTCGTGCCCGCCGAGCTCGCCGACGCGGCGGCAGACGTCGAGCGCGAGCGTCTGCGCGAGGCCCCGTCGGCGGTGCTCCGGCACGATGCCGAGCGGCTCGAGCTCCGCCCATCCGCTCGCCTCGTCGAGCCACGCGGTGCACGTGCCGGCGAGCGAGCCGTCGGGCGCCTCGACCACGAGGTCCAGCTCGCGCCGGTACACGGGAGCCGCCCGCATGGCCGCGTAGTCGTCCGCGTCGAAGGGGCTCTCGGCGTCGGGGTCGATGCCGTCGCCGGATCCGTCGGTGAAGGGCAGCTCGACCGGCTTCCATGCCCGGCGGTGCGCGTCGACCTTGGCCTGCTCCTCGCCCTCGGCGACCGGCCGGATGCGGTACTCGGCGGGCGGCCGTGCGCCCGTGTCGCGGGCGGGGTGGCGGAGCCCGGCGAGCGGAATCGCCTCGTCGGCGAAGCCGCGGTCCGCGAGGATCCCGCGCAGCCGGCCCTGCCCGCGGTGGACGGCGACGCTCGTGCGTCCCTCGCCCGCCGCGTCCAGGATCCACGCGGCCAGCAGGTCGGTGGTGGCGTCGTCGTCGGGCGCGCACTCGACGCGCGCGTCGTCCGTGGAGAAGGCGGCCCAGCCGATGAGCGCACCGGCCCCGTCGCGCACGACGGCCATCCGCTCCGGAAGCTGGCCGGTGGACGCCTCCCACGCGAATCCGCCGGGGTGCGTCGACGCGGGGAACCACGCGGACAGCGCGCGCCCGATCTCGCGGACGGCATCCGGGTCGTCGGCGAGCTCGGTCACGACGTCCGCAGGGGTTCCCATGCCGAGGAGCCTAGGGGCCCCTACTGCTCCGCCTTCGCCCCGTCCGACGGCGTGACCGTGAAGACGGTCGGCCCGGTGTAGCCGTGCTCCGCGAACGCGCCGTCGATGGCGACCTGGAGACGCGAGAGGGAGTCGGCGTCGATGAGCGCGATGGCGGATCCACCGAAGCCGCCGCCTGTCATCCGCGCGCCGATCGCGCCCTCGTTCTGCGCGACCTCGACTGCGAGGTCGAGCTCCGGCACGCTGATCTCGAAGTCGTCGCGCATCGAGCGGTGGCTCGCGTCCAGCAGCTCGCCGATGGCGCGCGGGCCCTCCTCGCGGAGCGCGCGCACGGTGTCGAGCACGCGCTGGTTCTCGGTGACGATGTGGCGCACGCGGCGGAACGTCTCGTCGTCGAGCACCTCGCGGGCGCGCACGAGGTCGTCGACCGCGACGTCCCGCAGCGACGAGACGCCCAGGAGGCGCGCGCCCTTCTCGCACGACTCGCGGCGCGCGCGGTAGCCGCCGTCGGCGTGCGCGTGGGCGACGTGGGTGTCGATCACGGCGATGGTGAGGCCGGCCGCCTCCAGCCCGAGCGGGATGACCTCGGCGTCGAGCGAGCGGCAGTCGAGGAACACGCCCGCGTCCTGGCGGCCGAGCAGGCTCGCGGACTGGTCCATGATCCCGGTCGGCGCGCCCACGATCTCGTTCTCGGCGAGCTGCCCGACCGCGGCGAGCGTCGGCCGGTCGAGGCCGAGGCGCCAGATGTCGTCGAGGGCGAGGGCGATGGATCCCTCGAGCGCGGCCGACGAGGAGAGCCCCGCGCCCACGGGCACGTCGCTGTCGATGAACACGTCGAAGCCGGGCACGGCCGCGAGGTCGGCCCCGCGCTGCCCGAGCGCCCAGGCGACGCCGAGCGGGTAGGCCTGCCAGCCATCGATGCGCTCGCCGGTGAGGTCGGCGAGGCGCGCCTCGACCACCTCGTCGGAGAAGGAGCTGGCGAGGCGGATCCGGTCGTCGTCCCGCGGCGCGAGCGCGATGACCGTGCGGCGGTCGATCGCGAACGGGAACACGAAGCCCTCGTTGTAGTCGGTGTGCTCGCCGATGAGGTTCACGCGCCCGGGCGAGGACCACACGCCGTGCGGCTCGCGCTCGAAGCGGGCGCGGAATCCCTCGCGCACGTCGTCTCGGATGTCGGTCATGCGTCCTCCACTGCCTTCCGGATGTTCTCCGCCGCCTTCTCGGGCGGCACGTCGCCGATCCAGGCGCCCATGGCCGCCTCGGATCCGGCCAGGAACTTGAGCTTGTCGGCCGCGCGGCGCGGCGACGTGATCTGCAGCATCAGCCGGATCTCGTCGCGGTGCGCATCCACCGGCGCCTGGTGCCAAGCGGAGATGTACGGCGTCGGGGTGTCGTAGAGCCGGTCGATGCCGCGCAGCAGCTTCAGGTACATGGTCGCCAGCTCGGCGCGCTCGGCCTCGGTCGTCTCCGCGAGATCGGGCACGTGGCGGTGGGGGAGCATGTGCACCTCCACGGGCCAGCGCGCCGCGAACGGCACGAACGCGGTGAAGTGCTCGCCGCGGAGCACGACGCGCTCGGACGCCTGCTCGGTCTCGAGGATCCGCTGGAACAGGCCCGGCCCGAACCGCTCGATCGACTCGACGAGCCGGCGCGTGCGCGGCGTGACGTAGGGGTACGAGTAGATCTGCCCGTGCGGGTGGTGCAGGGTGACGCCGATGGCCTCGCCGCGGTTCTCGAACGGGAACACCTGGCGGATCCCGGGCATCGCCGAGAGGGCGCGCGTGCGCTCGGCCCACGCCTCCACCACCGTACGGGCGCGCGACGGCGTGAGGCCGCTGAACGAGCCGGTGTGCTCGGGGCTGAAGCAGACCACCTCGCAACGGCCGACCGAGGTGCGCGTGCGGCCGAGGTCGATGCGCGTGAGGTCGTCGTCGTCCACCGCAGCGTCGACGTCCGGGCTGTCGGCGAGCGACGGGCCGAACGACGGCGACTTGTTCTCGAAGACCGCGACGTCGTACATGCTCGGGATCTCGGACGGGTTGGTGGCGCTCGCCGGGGCGAGGGGATCCAGCTCCGCCGGCGGCAGGTGCGCGCGGTTCTGGCGGGCGGCGGCGATGGAGACCCACTCGCCCGTGAGCACGTCCTGCCGCATCGTCGCGGTGGGCGGGCGGGGCGCGGCCGGGCGGGCGTCGGCGGCGCGCTCGGGCGGGAGGGTCGTGTCGGCGTCGTCGAAGTAGACGAGCTCGCGGCCGTCGGACAGCAGCGTGCGGCGCTGCGTGATCCCGGAGGGCGATGTCGTGACGGTCTGGTCGGCATGCATGATGCCCCGATCCTACGGGCTCGCGGAGCCGGGATCTGCGCTCGCGAAAGTCCCGGCTTGCGTTCCGGCAACCGCGTGGGGGAGGCTCGCGGGATGGCCGACGACTCCGCTCCCGTCCCCGCGGCGACCCGCCGGTCGCGCATCCTCGAGCGGCTCGCCGACCGCGGCTTCGCGACCGTCGCCGAGCTCGCGGCCGACGCGGGCGTCTCCGCCGTCACGATCCGCGCCGACCTCGACGCGCTCGCCGACTCCGCCGCCGTGCAGCGCGTGCACGGCGGCGCCGTGCTCCGCGCAGGTCTCGGCGCGCGCGAGCAGAGCCTTGAGGTGACGCTCGAGTCGGCCGCCGACGCCAAGCGCGCCATCGGCCGGGCCGCCGCCGACCTCGTCGAGAGCGGCCAGAGCGTGCTGCTCGACGTCGGCAGCACGACGCTCCAGGTGGCCCGCGCGCTCGTCGCGCGCGATGACCTCGTCGACGTCACCGTCATCACGAACGGGCTCACGCTCGCGCTCGAGCTCGAGCGCGCCATGCCGCGCTTCACGGTGGTCGTCACGGGCGGCACGCTCCGGGCGCTGCAGCACAGCCTCGTGGATCCGCTCGCCACCGTCGTGCTCGACCGCCTGCACCCGGACGTCGCCTTCATCGGCTGCAACGGGATCGACGTCGATCGCGGCGTCACGAACGTCAACCTGCCGGAGGCCGAGGTGAAGCGGCGGATGGTCGACGCGAGCGCCCGCACGATCGTCGTGGCGGACGGCTCCAAGGCCGGCCGCACGCACCTCGGATCCGTCGCGCCCCTCGACCGGATCGACATGCTCCTGACCGACGCCGACGCCGACGCGGATCCGCGCGAGCTCGGCCGCCTGCGCGACTCAGGGCTGCGCGTCGTCCAGGCCGGCGGGTCGCCCGGGGCCGCGCGGCCGTAACGTGGATTCCTTGAGACCCGTCACCGGAGAGCAGCACCACCTCGTCCACGCCGGCCCGTCCGGTGAGCTCCGCGCCACCGTCGTGCAGCTCGCCGCCGCGATCCGCGGCCTGACCCTCGACGGCGTCGACCTCGTCGAGCCCTACGGCGAGGACGTGGTGGCCCCGATGGGCGCCGGCATGGTGCTCGTGCCATGGCCGAACCGGATCCGCGGCGCCCGCTACGAGCTCGACGGCAAGGCGCAGGCGCTCGACGCCTCCGAGCCGTCGCTCGGCAACGCGTCGCACGGCCTCCTCCGCAACACGGGCTACGCGGCCTCCGACCGCGCCGACGACCGCGTCACCCTCTCCGCCACCGTCTTCCCGCAGCACGGCTACCCGTTCCTCCTCGACACCTCCGTCACCTACCGGCTCTCGGACGACGGCCTCGTCGTCACGCACCGGCTCCGCAACGACTCCGCGGCGGCCGCCCCCGTCGCGGTGGGCGCGCACCCCTATCTCGCGATCGGGGGCGTCCCCTCCTCCGACCTCACGCTCACGGTCCGCGCCGACACGTGGTCCGAGGTCGACGACGCGCTGATCCCCGTCACCGACCACCCCGTCGACGGCGCCGCCGAGGACCTCCGCGCCGGCCGCGTCGTCGGCGACCTCGACCTCAATACCGGCTACGGGAATGTCCACGTGGAGGGCGGTACGAGCCGCCACGGGCTCACCGCGCCCGACGGCCGCGGGGTCGAGCTGTGGGCCGACGCGTCCTTCCGGTTCCTGCAGGTCTACACGCCGCGCGAGTTCCCAACCCACGGGCGCCAGGCCGTCGCCATCGAGCCGATGACGGCGCCGGCCGACGCCTTCAACTCCGGCATCGGCGTGCGCCGCCTCGCGCCTGGCGAGGAGTGGACGCTCAGCTGGGGGATCCGCGCCACGGGCTTCTAGCTGTACTCGGCCATGACGTTGGTGACACTTCGGGGCGTGTGAAGAGGCCTCCTGGCTTGATGGAGCTGTTCAGTTCAACCATCGCCAGGAGGCCTCGATGTCCCACGGTAATGC
>NZ_JAAVCB010000097.1:0-23303 GCF_014802555.1 Clavibacter sp.
CCGGACCCTCGCGACCGAGTGGGCCTACCGGCAACCCTTCACCAGCAACCAACACCGCGCCGACGCGCTTGACCCCTTCATCGAGCACTACAACACTGAACGAATCCACTCAAGCCACGGGCTGACGCCCGCGGCCCGAGTGTCACCAACGTCATGACTCAGTACACCAGCCGACCGCCCGGCGGGGCCCCGGTCAGTCGACCGGCGGCAGCCCCGCCGCCTGGCGGGCGACGCGCGCGGTCTCGGCGTGCTCAGCCCGCCAGAACGCGGCGTCGCCGGCCGGCAGGTTCCCGCTCTCGGCCCGCAGCCCCGCGGCGCCGTCGACCAGCTCGCGGAGGATGTCCGCGTGCCCGGCGTGCCGGTTCAGCTCGGCGATCAGGTGCACGGCGATCCGCTGCACGGTCACCAGCCCCGCCTCCCCCGGCCACCACGGCACGCGGCCGACGGCGTCGAGGGGGAGCGCCCGGAGCGTCGCCTCGGAGTGCGCGCCGACGCGCTCGGAGAGGCCCACGATGTCGGCACACGACTCGTCCGCGGTCGCGCGCATGTCGGCGTTCGGCGGCGCGTCCTCCTCCATCCACGGCAGCTGCTCGGGGAACGGCCACCCGAAGACGAAGCCGAGGTAGCCCGCCTCGACGCCCGCCGCGTGCTTCACGAGGCCGAGCAGGTTTGATCCCGTGGGCACGAGCGGCCGGCGGACGTCGTGGTCGCCGAGGCCCTCGAGCTTCCAGACCAGCGCCTCGCGGGCCAGGCGGAGGTGGCGGATGAGGTCGTCGCGGACGGCGTCGAGCGCGGGTGGTGAGGTGGGTTCGGAGGCGGATGAGGGCTGCGCTGCGGTCATGCCGCGAGCCTCCCAGGCACCGCCGACGCGCGTCCAGCCCCGATGCGGCGCCTGGACACCCGGACGGGGGTGCCCGCGTGGGCGGACCGGCCCGCTCGCGCCCACGAGGATGGACGAGGGCGATCGCCCCGACGAGAGGGCCGCATGACCGCCGACGACACGACCGCCGACCGCTCCACCGCTGCGTCGGACGACCCCGGCCACGGCCGGCGCGAGCTCGCGGCCGTCGGCGCCCGTGCTCTCGCCTCCTGGACCGCGGAGGTCATCACGCGGCGACGCCTGCTCGTCGCGGTGGGGGTCGCCCTGGTCACCGGGACCGCCCTGGCCCTCCTCCTCCGACCTGTCTTCGCCCGCGCCGACGGCGAGGACCGCGCCACCTCGGCGGCCGTGCTGATCGGACTCGTCGTGGGTTCGGCTGCGGGCGTCGTGCCGGTCTCCGTGTGGCTGACCCGCGCGATCAGCCGTCACCCGTCCATCGTGGGGACCCACCCGGCCTGGCGCGACGCGGCGCTGCTCGATCGCTCCGTGGACGCCCGCGGCCGCGTCACCCTCGCAGCGGGGACGGCCGAGCGGGTCGCCACCGAATCGCGTCGTGCCATCGCATCGTCGGCGATGCCCGTCCCCGGGGCCGCGCTCCTCGCCGTCATCGCGCTCATCGGGATCCCCTTCTTCCTGTTCACGGGCGGCGGCGGGACGCTGGCCTGGTTCCTACCGGTCTACCTGCTGATGTCCGCCTCGACGCTCGCCACGCAGTGCCCGGCCGCCGGCCGCATGGCCCTCCTCCGCGACGCCGCGGACGCCGAGCTCGCCCTCCCCGAGCCCGAGCGCACGCAGGCCCCGCCCGTCGAGCCGCCGCACGGCACACGGCTGCCCTGACGACGCCCGCACCCAGCCGGTTCCCCCGTGCGGGGAATACGGTGGACGGCATGAAGGCGCTCCAGTACACCCGCATCGGATCCCACCCCGAGGTCGTCGAGATCGACAAGCCCGTCCCCGGGCCCGGTCAGGTCCTCCTCCGCGTCACCGCCGCCGGCGTGTGCCACTCGGACGAGTACGTGATGGGCCTCTCGGAGGAGGAGTACCGCGCCGGCGGCTACCCGCTGCCCCTGACGCTCGGCCACGAGGGCGCCGGCGTCGTCGAGGAGCTGGGCGCGGGCGTCGAGCACCTGGCCGTCGGCGACGCCGTCGCTGTCTACGGACCGTGGGGCTGCGGACGATGCCACGCGTGCGCGGAGGGCCGCGAGAACTACTGCGAGAACGCCGCGGCCGAGGGCATCCAGCCTCCCGGGCTCGGCGCCCCCGGCGCCATGGCGGAGTACATGATCGTCGACGACCCGCGCCACCTGGTGCCGCTCGGCGACCTCGATCCCGTCGCGAACGTGTCGCTCACCGACGCCGGCCTCACCCCGTACCACGCCATCAAGACCTCGCTCCCGAAGCTGGGTGCGGGCACGTACGCCGTCGTCATCGGCACGGGCGGGCTCGGGCACGTCGGGATCCAGATCCTCCGCGCGCTCACCGGCGCCACCGTCATCGCCCTCGACGTGAACGACGAGAAGCTCGAGCTCGCCCGCCACGTCGGCGCGCACCACACCGTGATCAGCGACCAGGACGCCGCCGACGGGATCCGCGCGATCACCGGAGGCCGCGGCGTGCAGACCGTCTTCGACTTCGTCGGCGCGAAGCCGACGATGGCGACCGCCGTGCAGGTGGTCGAGGCCGGCGGCGACGTGACGATCGTCGGCATCGGCGGGGGCAGCGTCGAGGTCGGCTTCGGGACCATCGCGTTCGACGCGGCCGTGCGGATCCCCTACTGGGGCAGCCGCTCCGAGCTCATCGAGGTGCTCGACCTCGCGCGCTCCGGGCAGGTGACCGTCGAGACGCAGCGGTACGCGCTGGAGGACGGTCCGGACGCCTACGCCGCGCTCGCCGCGGGCACCGTCCGGGGCCGCGCGGTCATCGTCCCCTGACCGGTCGGCGCCCGCTGCACGGGGGAGGATCCCCTCGTTCGCAGAGCCGCGCATGCCGCAGCGGGCATGCGTCCGTGGACCCCCTCCAGCGGATCCGGACCGAACCGCGGGGCGATCGGCGGCGAACATTACACGCGGCCGCCGGGCCGCGACGCACCGACGGTTTCTCAGCCCACGGCGCCTCGCGACATGGCAGGGTAAGGACTCGGTCGCCCCTGATCCCCGGTAGCCGGAGCGTCATGCGGATCGCGGCGCTGCATCCCCTTGGTCCCGTGAGACGGACCGCTCCCCCTGGCCGAGAGGCCCCGACCTTCGAGTGAGCAGGCACATGACAGACACCGACACCTCCGCCCCTCCCCGCATCGTCCTGACCAAGCCCAAGCGTGGCGGCGGATCGAACCCCACCACCGCCTACTCGGGGCTGCTCAACACCGTCCGCGAAGCGGGGCTCCTGGAGCGGCGCGTCGGCTTCTACGTCCTCATGTTCGCCGGCATCACCGCGGCGCTCGTCGGCCTCGGCATCGGGTTCGTGCTCCTCGGCGACAGCTGGTTCCAGCTGCTCATCGCCGCCGGTCTCGGCATCATCTTCACCCAGTTCGCCTTCCTCGCCCACGAGGCCTCGCACCGCCAGGTGTTCGAGTCCGGCAAGGCCAACGACATCGCGGGCCGCACGCTCGCCAACCTCTTCGTCGGCATCAGCTACTCCTGGTGGATGACCAAGCACTCGCGTCACCACGCGAACCCGAACGTCATGGGCAAGGACCCGGACATCGAGCGCGACGTCATCTCCTTCACCACGGAGGACGCCGCCCGCGCCAAGGGCATCTACGGCTGGTTCACGCGCCACCAGGGCTACGCGTTCTTCCCGATCCTCATGTTCGAGGGCCTCAACCTGCACGTGCACGGCTTCCGCACCGTGTTCGGCCGGGGCAAGGTCGACAAGCGCTGGCTCGAGATCTCCATGCTCTCCACGCGCATCATCGCCTACCTCGCGGTCGTCTTCTTCTTCCTCCCCCTCGGCATGGCCTTCGCGTTCGTCGGCGTGCAGCTCGCCGTGTTCGGCGTCTACATGGGCGCCTCGTTCGCCCCCAACCACAAGGGCATGCCCGTGCTGCCCAAGGACTCCAAGGTCGACTTCCTCCGCCGCCAGGTCCTCACGTCGCGGAACATCAAGAGCACCTGGCTGACCGACATCTACATGGGCGGCCTCAACTACCAGATCGAGCACCACCTCTTCCCGAACATGCCGCGACCCGCGCTGAAGAAGGCCCAGGTCATCGCCAAGGAGTACTGCGCGACGCACAACATCCCGTACACGGAGACCACGCTGCTGGCGTCCTACGGGATCGTCATCGCGTACCTCAACCGGGTCGGCCTCTCGGCTGGCGGCGACCCGTTCGACTGCCCCGCATCGGCGGCGTTCGGACGCTGACCCGGCACGCCCACCACTCGACGCCTCCCGCTCGCCCCGCACATCCGCGGGGCACGGGAGGCGTCGTCGTCGACGGGGGCAGGTGCGCGTCCCTCCCCGTGCCTGCGCAGGTGGACGTCGGAGTCAGCGTCAGCGCTTGCCCCAGTCCCACGAGGGTGCGCTGAGGAGGCCCTGCCCGTGGAGCAGCGTCTCCCCGTGCGGCTTCTCCAGCAGCAGCTCCCCCGCCTCCGCATGCGCCGAGATGGCGGCGCCGAGACCCGGAGCGTGCGTGACGACGAGGATCTGGATGTGCCGGGAGGCCTCCGCGATGAGCTCGCCGAGCGCAGGGAGCAGGTCGCCGTGCAGGCTCGTCTCCGGCTCGTTGAGCACCATGAGCTCCGGCGTCTCCGTGGTGAGCAGCCCGGCCGTGAGCATCAGCATCCGCAGCGTGCCGTCCGACAGCTCCGGGGCGTCGAGGACGCGCAGGATGCCGGGCTGCTCGAGGCCCAGCGACAGGACGCCGTCCTGCGAGCGGATGACGATGCGCGACCCGGGGAACGCGCGGTCGACCATGGCGTCGAGCGCGTCGCCGCGGCCCCACTCGCGGATGGTCTGCACGGCGGCCGCGAGGTCGGATCCGTCGCTCGCCAGGACGTCGGTGCGCGTGCCGACGCGCGGGCGCCGGGCGGGCGCGTCCGCGTCGGTGCGCAGGTGGTCGTAGAAGCGCCAGCCGGTCATGCGTCGCCGGAGGATCATGGCCTCCGGGCTGGTGACCGCGTCGGCGACCTCGCTGAGCACGCTGAGGTGCGCCGGCACCATGGCGGGGACGTGCGTCCAGCCGTCGGCCTCGTCGCGGACCCGCACGTCCTGCCAGCGGCGCTCCAGCACGAGCGAGCGCGGCCGCGCGACCGAACCGGAGAAGACGAGCTCGCGCTTGATCTCGGGATCGCGACCGAACATGGTGGGCGGCAGCGCGCGGGGATCCCGCTGCGGGATGCCGAGGTCGACGAGGTAGCCGAGGTCGTCGCCCGCGAACCCGAGCCGGAGCGCGATGGGGCCCTTGCGCATGGTGCCCTGCACCGCGTGCTCGCCGTCGCGCATGGCGCGCGAGATGCCCTCGGGGCCGGCCCAGAGCACGGCCTCGAGGCCGCCCTCCCGGGCGAGCGCGCCGACGGCCCCGTCCTGGGCCATGTCGGCGATGAGGCGGAGCGCCCGGTAGACGTTGGACTTGCCGCTTCCGTTCGCGCCCGTGACGACGTCGAGCCCGGTGAGCGGCAGGGCGAGGTCGCGGACGGAGCGGTAGCCGGAGACGGCCAGGGTGCGGATCATGGCGCGACCCTCCCATGCACCCCCGACAGGCACCTGCCCGTCATCGCCGAGCAGGTCAGTTCTGCGGCACCCGCACGGTCAGGCCGCCGGGCAGCACCTGGATCTTGAAGCCCACGGCGCGACCGAACGGATCGCCGTCGAGCTCGATGTCCTCCTCCTTCTCGAGGCGCACCACCACCTCCTCGGCGGTGCGGTACTCGAGAGCGCGCACCTCCTTCTCCGGGCCCATCAGGCGGCGGCCCGCGGCGGTGCGGCGGACGACGCCGTTCTCCCGCGCGACCTTGAGCCAGATCTGGATCCAGCCGAGGATGCCCTCGGGGCGCATGAGGACGACGTCGAGGATGCCGTCGTCGACCGCGGCGTCGGGCAGCAGCAGGATGTTGGCGGGCAGCGATCCGCAGTTGCCGACGATGAGCGTGTGCGCGCGGCGGCGGTGCACGCTGCGGCCGTCGAGGCGGTAGCACAGGCGGAGCTGGTCCCGGTCGCGGAGGGCCTTGAAGATCGCGTCGACGTAGGCGAGCCAGCCGACCTTCTTCTTCAGCTCCGAGTCGGTGTTGGCGAGCATCTTCGCGTCGATGCCGACGCCGGCCATGACGACGAACACGTGCTTGTCGCGGGTCTCGTCCTCGCGCAGGATCTCGATGGACGCGAGGTCCACCGCGCGGTCGCGTCCGGAGAACGCGGCCTCGAGGGAGTGCTCGACGTCGTTGAGCGTGAGCTTGAGGTTGCGCGCGAGCAGGTTCCCGGTGCCGGAGGGCAGGAGCCCGAGCGAGACGCCGGATCCCGACATGCCCTCGGCGACCGCGCGGACCGTTCCGTCGCCGCCCGCCGCGATGACCATGTCGACGTCGTGCGAGAGGGCCTCCTCCGCGGCGCCCCTGCCAGGGTCGTCCTCGCTGGTCTCGTACCAGAGGGTCTCCTGCCACCCGGCCGCGCCCGCCGCCTGGGCGACCTTGGTCTTCAGGGATGCCAGGTCGACCTTGATGGGGTTGTAGACGACGGCGGCACGGCGGCGCGACTCGTCGGTGGACGCGGGCGATGGTGCGGAGGCGGGGGTGGAAGTCGTCATCACCGTCACCCTACCGACGCGCGCGGCGCGCGAGGGTCCCGGGACCCCCGCGTGCGCCCGATGGCCCGGGCCGACGAAGCCGACCCGCGCTCAGGGCGCGGATCGGCTTCGTCGTGGGTGGCGGGCGTCAGGAGCGCCGGGCCTCGTCCTCGTCGCCGAGGGGCTCGCGGATCTCCGCGTCCTCCGGCTCGACGGGGTCGACCGAGAGCTGGAAGCGGTCGCCGTGCTGCTCGACGCCGTTGACCACGGCGTCGCGCATCATCTCGACCGCGACCTGGCGGCGCACGATGAGCGGATCCGTGCGCAGCTCCTTCCAGAGCGCGTAGCAGGCCACGAGCATCACGATCACGAACGGCAGGGAGGCCACGACCGTGAGGTTCTGCAGGCCGGTGAGGGCCTCTGTGCCTCCCCCGCCGATGGCGAGCATGATCGCGGCGACCGCGCCCATGACGACGCCCCAGAACACGACGACCTTGCGGCTCGGGTGGAGCGCGCCGCGCTGCGACAGCGTCCCCATCACGATCGACGCGGAGTCGGCGCCGGAGACGAAGAAGATCGCGACGAGCAGCATCACGAGGATGGTGCTGATGCTGGCCAGCGGGTAGTGGTTCAGCAGCTGGAACAGCGTGTTGTCGCTGACCACGGCGCCGTCGATGGTCATGTCACCGTCCGTCTGCTGAGCGTGGATGGCGGATCCGCCGAAGATCGAGAACCAGATGAGGGCCACGATGCTGGGCGCGAGGAGCACGCCGACCACGAACTCGCGGATGGTGCGGCCGCGGCTGATGCGCGCGATGAACATGCCGACGAACGGCGTCCACGAGATCCACCAGGCCCAGTAGAAGACGGTCCAGCTGGAGAGCCAGGCGCTCATCTCGTCACCGCCGGTCGCCGCGGTGCGCGACGCCATCTCGGTCATGTCGCCGAGGTAGGCGCCGAGCGTGGCGGGGATGAGGTTCAGGATCAGGAGCGTCGGGCCGACGACGAACACGAACACGGCCAGCACGACGGCCAGCACCATGTTGATGTTCGACAGCCACTGGATGCCGCGTGCGATCCCGGAGACGGCCGAGAAGATGAAGGCGATCGTGAGCATGACGATGATGCCGATGAGGAGCGGGGCCGTGGCCTCGTCCACCCAGCCGTTGAACTCGAGGCCCGCGCCGATCTGCGTCGCGCCGATGCCGAGCGAGGCCGCGGAGCCGAACAGCGTGGCGAAGATCGCGAGCATGTCGATGACGCGGCCCGCCCAGCCCTCGGTGCGCTTGGTGCCGAGCAGCGGCTGGAAGATGGAGGAGAAGAGCTGCTTGCGTCCCTTGCGGAACGTGCCGTAGCCGATCGCGATGCCGGCGACCGCGTAGATCGCCCACGGGTGCAGGCCCCAGTGGAACATCGCGGTGGCCATGGCGGTGCGGATCGCCGCCTCCGACTCCGGCTGCGTGGTGCCGGGCGGCGGACTGACGAAGAAGCTGAGCGGCTCGGCCGCGCCGAAGAACATCAGGCCGATGCCCATGCCCGCGCTGAACATCATCGCGATCCACGACACCGTCTTGAACTGCGGCTTCTCGTCGTCGGCGCCCAGCTTGATGCGGCCGTAGCGGCTCGCGGCCAGCCAGAGCACGAAGATCACGAAGAAGCTCGCCGCCAGCACGAACAGCCATCCGGTCTGGTTGATGACCCAGCTCTGCGCGGCGCCCGACACGGACGCGAGGCCGTCGGTGCTCACGATGCCCCACACGACGAAGCCGACCGCGAGGACGGCCGTGACGCCGAAGACGAGACGGTCGATCCTCGGGTGCTCGGGCTCGTACAGGTCGACCGAGCCGGTGAACCGGGCCTCGAGGAGGCGGTGGTCGGAGTGGTCGCGGCGTGGTGGCCGGGTCCCGTCGGGACCCGATCTGCGCTTCGGGACCAGGCGGTCGAGGAGGCGTTCTGCGGTCGTGCGCGTGGAGGTCATGGAGGGGATGGGCTCCTGTGGGCTCGGTGGCATGGGCATCGCCCGCAGGGGTCCCGCGAGCGACCGGCCGAGTCTAGGCGGCGACCGCGGGATCGGTCGATTCGCCCCTGGACCTTGCCATCGGGTATGAGGAGGGCTAGGCGCCGGTCGCGTCGCGTCCGAGCGGCAGGGTCGCGACCACGCGCGTGCCGTGGCCGAGGCGGCTCGCGATGCGCACCGTGCCACCGTGCGCCGTGACGGTCCGCTCGGCGATCGAGAGGCCGAGCCCGAGTCCGGGGACGGCGCCGTCCCGGGCCGACTGCGCGCGGAAGAAGCGGTCGAACGCGTGGCGCTGGTCCTCCTCGCTGAGGCCGACGCCCGTGTCGGCGACGGAGATCACGGCGTCGTCCCCCTCGCGCGCGAGGACCACGTCGATGCGGCCGGACGGCGTGAAGAGGAGCGCGTTGGCGACGAGCGCCTCGACGACCTGCGTCAGCCGGTCCGCGTCGCCGTCCAGCGTGATCCCGGGCTCGAGCCGCCCCTCGAGCACCAGGCCGCGTTCGGTCGCACGCGCGGCGGCCGGCCGCACGACGGCGTCGACGAGGGCTGTCAGGTCGACGGTCCCGCGGCGCAGGGCGGGCGCGTGGTCGGCGCCCTCGAGGAGCGAGCCGATGATGCTCGACAGCTGCGCGACGTTCCGCTGGATCACCGCGAGCTCGTCCGCGATGCCCAGCTCGGCGGGGTCGTGCAGCTCGTCGAGCAGGTCGAGGTAGCCCACGATGCTGGTGAGCGGCGTCCGCAGCTCGTGCGACACGGTGGCCAGGAACTCGTCGCGCACCTGCACGGCCTGGGCGAGGTCGGTGACGTCGTAGGCCCCGAGCACCGTGCCCGTGAGCTGGCCGGGCCGGTGGCCGATCGGTCGCACGGAGAGGACGAGGGCGCGCTGGTCGCCGGGCTCCCCCACCCAGTACACGGGCCCGTGCACCTTGTCGGCGTAGACCGCCTCCATCAGGACCTTGCCGTCGCGCGCGACGGGGGTGACGCGGTCGGATCCGTAGACCGACGTCGCCATGCCGGTCTCGTGGTCGTACCCGGCGAGCTCGAGGAGCCGGCGGACCGCCGCGTTGCGGATGACGGGCCGGTCGTCGGCGTCGAAGAAGACGATGCCCACGTCGACGGCGTCCGCGACGTCGCGGATGGTCGCGGTCTGCTCGCGCGACTCCGCGAGGAGCCGGGTCTGGGCCGCCGTCGCCTCCGCGAGATCGCGCTGGGCCCGGCGCAGCGTCGCCGCGGCCTGCGCCGCCGCGGCGACCAGGAGGGAGGTGAGGAGGAGACCGCCGACGAGGTCGGCCCAGCCGGCGCTCGTCGCGGGCAGCCCGCCGGCGCGGAGCACGGGGAGGACGGTAATGGCGAGCGCGCCCGCGACGGCGACGGGGACGCCACCGGTCGGGAAGCCGAACACGAGCCAGAGGAGCGGGAAGATCACGAGCAGCGCCACCGCGGGGAGGGTGGCGACGGTCGCCTCGCGGATGGACGCGACGGCCAGCAGGTCGAGCGCGGGCACGAGGATCAGGAGGGCGGACGGGAGCCGGCTGGCGGCGACGACCACGGCCAGGACCGTGCCGATCAGCACCAGGGCGATTGCGGCCGCGTACCAGGGGTCGCGCTGGATCGACGGCGCGTCCAGCGCGACGATGACCGCGACCACCGCGCAGCTGAGGAGGAACGGGATCTGCGCGCGGGTGGCTCCTCGTCGCCGCCGCTCGTCGGTCGTCGACCGGGTGGCGGGCACGGGAGGGGTCATGCGCGCTCCTCCTCCATCCGCCGTCGGTGGACGCCGTCGACCGAGCCTAGACCGGGGGACCTGCGCAGCCCCCACCCGCGCCGCCACGCGGATCCCACCGGACCGCGCGCGGACAGTCCTCTCGGCCTTGAGCCGATGCCGGGGCGGGCTTGCGGGAAAGCTCGGGGGGACTTGCGGATCCCCAGCGGGTGGCTTGAGACCGTTCCGTCAGAGTGATGCATGTCGAAGGAACACCGGTACGACACCGCAGGAGCGCTGATGAGGAGCCGATGCAGGACCGGAGACGACCGGCGGGACACCCACCCGCCGCCTCCCCATGAGCATGCGCGGCACACCGCGCGAAGAACAGGAAACCCCATGAACAAGATCGTCTCCGGTGCCGTCGCAGGTGCCGCCGGAATCGTCCTCCTCCTCGGCGGCGCCGGCAGCTTCGCGCTGTGGAACGCCAACGCCACGGTCGCCGCCTCCAGCGTCTCCTCGGGCAACCTGGCCATCGCCGCCGACAACGCGGGCGTCTGGACGGACATCACCAACGGCGGCAGCAAGGTCATCGACCCCGCCACCTACCGCATCGTCCCGGGCAACGTCCTCCAGTACACGAGCGCCCTGACCGTCACGGCGACCGGCGACTCGCTCGCCGCCGACCTCACCTACAACCCCGTCTCCATCACCGGCAACGCGGCGCTCAAGGCGGCCATCACGACCAAGCTCGACGTCACCTCGACCGGTGCCAGCATCACCCCCGCCACCGCTGCGAACACCTTCACCGTGAAGCCCTCGACGGCCGCCACGAAGGTCAACGTGGTCCTCACGGTCACGTTCCCCTCGACCGCGACGACCGGCCAGAACGGCACGCTCTCGTTCGACAAGCTCGCCTTCACGCTCACGCAGCGCGCGATCTAGTCGCCGTACTCCCCTCCCCGCGGTGACGTCGCCCGCGGGGAGGGGGCCCACCCCCACCACCCGCACCAGCACCACCCGGAACGAGGACGACATGCGCAGGAACGAGGCCCCCGCCCCGCGTCCCGCGCACGGCCGTCGTTCCGCACGACAGGCTTGCCGCAGCCCGCTCCGGGCCGCCTGGCTCACCACGGGCCTCCTCACCGCCGTGGTCGTCGCGTCCCTCGCCGCGACCGGCGGCAGCTACGCCCTCTGGAACGACGCCGCCAGCGCCCAGCCGGCCAGCGTCACCAGCGGCACGCCCGGGCTCGTCGTCACCCAGCAGTCCGCCCTCGACTCGTCGAAGCTCCTCCCCGGCCAGGGCGCCATCGGCACCTTCACCGCGAAGAACACGGGGACGGTACCCTTGGACGTGGCCGTCTCCTCCCGTGGCACCTCGTCCAACAGCGCCTTCCTCGGCAAGCTCTCCGTGCGCATCGGCCCGGTCCCCTCCGTGGCCTCCTGCGTCCCCGACGCCACCACGTACTCCGGCCGGCCCGGCCAGCTCAACGCTCCCAGCGGATTCCTCCGGATCCAGCCCGGCGCGTCCGCCGTCGTCTGCTCCCAGGTGGTCCTCGACCAGGACGCGCCGCAGACCGTGCAGGGATCCACCGCGCAGCTCGCCTTCGCCCTCGTCGGCGTGCAGGTGCAGCCGTGAACGGCACCCAGCGTCGCCCCGGTCGCGCGCACGCCGCGCTCCTGGTGGGGCTCACCGTCCTCCTCGTCGGTATCGGCGCCACCGCCGGACACGCGCTCTGGGCGTCGTCGACCTCCACGAGCACGAACGTCCAGAGCGCCACCGTCGCCGTGACGGAGAGCGGCTTCGACCAGCTCGCCGGTGAGCTGACGGCGCAGAGCCCCACGCGCACCGCGGCGGTCCTCGTCACGAACACGGGATCCACCCGCGCCTCCTGGACCGGCACCATGACGGCACCGACGTCCTCCACGAACGACCAGTACTTCGCGCGCAACGTGCGCGTCGTCGCCTGGACCGCGGTCGGATCCGGGTGCACCGCCAACACCTCCGTCGGCCCGGACTCCGCGACCGCCAACTGGGTGGTCCCGCCCACGCTGTCCGGCACGCTGAACCCGGGTGCCTGCGTGATCTGGTGCGTGCGCACCACCGCGACCGCGTTCCCCACGGCCGCGGCCGGCGTCACCGCGACCCTCACGACCGTGCTGGGATCCGGCAGCTGGACCGGCCGTGACTCCTCGACCGCGAAGCAGACCACGCCGGCGCCCACCGTCACGGGCGGCTTCAGCTGCCAGAGCACCGACGGCAACTGGTACGTCATCGTCTCGTGGGACGTCTCGGGCGCCCCGATGGACACCTGGTACGGCGTCATCGTGAACGGCAAGACGATCGCCATGTCGCAGGGCTCCTACGGCAAGGCCACCATCAGCGGCAGCCAGGTGCCCGCGTCCCTCGCCGCGGACGGCACCGTGAAGGTGCGCATCGACCGCCTCGACGCGAACGACCAGAGCGTCGGCCAGGTCGCCGGCGGCACCATCGTGGCCTTCACCCAGAGCGGCGCGCGCGGCTTCCGCTGCTCCTGATCACCGACCCACCGGACGACAGCCCATGACCCGCATCCTCCCCCGCCGCCGCGCGCGGCACGGCGACGCCCTCGGACGCCCCGCCGACGACCTCGCACCCGTCGAGCTCGAGGCAGGCACGACGCCCCGCGGCGGCGTCGCGCAGCTGGCCCGCTCGGCGGCCGTGGGGCTCAGCGTCGGGATCCTGCTGCTCGTCATCGCGCTCGCGGCCGTCCTCCTCGTGGTGCCGAAGGTCTCCGGATCCGTGCCGCTGACGATCCTCACCCAGTCGATGGAGCCGACGCTCCCGCCCGGCACGCTCATCGTGGTGCGGCCCGTGGACCCCGACGCCCTGGAGATCGGCGACGTCGCGACGTACCAGATCCGCTCGGGCGACCCCGCGGTGATCACGCACCGGATCACCGCCATCGCGTCCGCCTCCGACGGCACGCGCTCCTTCACCTTCCAGGGCGACAACAACGCCTCCCCCGACTCGCTGCCCATCACCCCGGGACAGATCCAGGGCGAGGTCTGGTACTCGGTGCCGCTCGTCGGCTGGGCCAACCAGGCCGTGAACGGGCAGGCCCGCAGCTGGATCATCCCAGCCGCGGCGGTCGCGCTCCTCGCCTACGCGGCGGTCACGATCATCACGGGCGCCGTGCAGACGCGACGCCGGCGCAGCGCATCAGCCGCGGCGGACGTCGTCGCCGAGGGCGACCACGTGCACTCCGACGCGATGTCCGCGGGCGTCGCCGAGGCCGCGCGGGCGGATCCCTCGCACCCCGGCGTCGACGGCGTCCCGCCGTCCGCCCCCGCCCGACCCCCGCGGGGACGCCACCGCGGCTGATCAGACGAAGCGGTACTCGGGACCCTCGTCGAAGAGGAGCACCGGTCGGCCGTCCTCCTCGCGCTCGACCACGAGCATCCAGTTGCGTGGGCCGGGCAGACGACCGCGGCGCAGCTTCGCCGGGGACGGGACGCAGTGGAGGATGCCAGCCGGGAGCGTCGGCCCGACGCCGTGCGTGTCCAGGGATCGCGCGCCGCTGCACCACGAGATGCGCCAGGCCCACCCGTCGGCCAGGCGCGCGACTACCTCGTCGCGTGACAGCGCGTCGTACGGTCCGTACCCCATGTCCCGAGGGTGGCAGCTCCCGTCGTGGAGCGGGCGATCCGCCCCCACCGGACGACGCACGGCCCGGCCGCTCCCGCGAGGGGAACGGCCGGGCCGGTGGTCGCGCGTCGCGGGTCAGCGCCCGGAGCGCCGCTTGCTGTAGACGTCGAAGGCGACCGCGAGGAGCAGCACCAGGCCCTTGATGACCTGCTGCCACGCGGCGTCCACCGACAGGATCGACAGGCCCTGGTTGAGCACGCCCATCACGAGGCCGCCGATGACCGCGCCGACCACCGTGCCGACGCCGCCCTGCACGGCCGCGCCGCCGATGAACACCGCGGCGATGGCGTCGAGCTCGAAGCTCTGGCCGGCCGACGCCACCGCGGACCCGGCGCGCGCCGTGCTGACGACGCCCGCGAGACCGGCGAGCAGGCCCATGTTCACGAAGATGAAGAAGTTGACCCAGCGGGTCTTGACGCCCGACATCATCGCGGCGAACAGGTTGCCGCCCATCGCGTATACGTGCCGACCGAAGACCGTGCGCGTGAGGAGGAACGAGTAGAGCAGCACGAGCGTCGCCAGGATGATCAGGATGATCGGCGTCCCGCGGTTGTACGCCAGCAGGTAGCAGAGGTACATGATCGCGAAGACGGCGATCGCGGTGCGGATCCAGAACGAGATCGCCCGCTCGCGCGGCAGCTCGAGCTTGCGGAGCGTCGCACGGGTGCGCAGCTGCTGCACCACGAGCCCGACCGACACGAGCGCGCCGATCCCGAGCGTGAGGAGGTCGGGCGCGCCCGTCGTCGGCAGGTTGCCGGAGCCGATGGAGTTGAACTCGGCCGGGAGCCCCGAGATCGTGCCGCCCGTGAGGAGCACGAGCGCGACGCCGCGGAACACGAGCATGCCGGCCAGCGTGACGATGAACGCCGGGATCCCGACGAACGCCACCCAGAAGCCCTGCCACGCGCCGATCAGCGCGCCGACCACGAGCGACAGGACCACGGCGGTCCCCCACGGCAGCCCCCACTCGTTCATGCTCAGCGCGGCCACGGCGCCGACGGTCGCGACCACCGAGCCCACCGACAGGTCGATGTGGCCCGCGATGATCACGATGACCATGCCCATCGCGAGGATCAGCACGTACGCGTTCTGCTGGATGAGGTTCGCGACGTTGCCCGGGTAGAGCAGCCGCCCCTCGGTGAGGACCTGGAACAGCAGGATGATCACGGCCAGCGCCGCGAGGATCCCGTACTGGCGGAGGTCGATCCGGCGGCGCGGCCGCTTCTTCACCCCGTCCGGCGTGGGCACGTTCGGCGCGGTGGCCTGCTCGGGCATGACGGTCACTGGTCGACTCCTGACTTCCGGCTGGCGGTCATGTGCCGCATCAGCTCCTCCTGTGTCGCGTCGGCCCGGGAGACCTCCGCGGTGAGCCGCCCCTCGGCGATCGTGTAGATCCGGTCCGAGAGGCCGATGAGCTCGGGCAGCTCGGAGGAGATGACGATGACCGCCTTCCCCTCGGCCGCGAGCTGGTTGATGATGCTGTAGATCTCGTACTTCGCCCCCACGTCGATGCCGCGCGTGGGCTCGTCGAGGATGAGGACGTCGGGACCCGAGTAGATCCACTTGCTGAGGACGACCTTCTGCTGGTTGCCGCCGGACAGCTTGCCGACGACGCTCGCGACGTCGGGCGTCTTGATGTTCATCTTCTTCCGGTAGTCGTCCGCCACCGCGTACTCGCGGTTGCGGTCGATCACGCCGAGCCGGACGAGCTTCGAGAGGGCGGCTGCCGAGACGTTCACCGTGATGCTGCCGATGAGGTTCAGCCCGTAGCGCTTGCGGTCCTCGGTCGCGTAGGCGATGCCGTTCTTGATGGCCTCGCTCACGGTGCGGGTGCGGATCTCCTTGCCGTCCTTGAAGATCCGGCCCGAGATGCCCGTGCCGTAGGAGCGCCCGAAGATGCTCATCGCCAGCTCGGTGCGGCCCGCGCCCATGAGGCCCGCGAACCCGACGACCTCGCCCGCGCGCACGCTGAACGACGCGTTGTCGACGACGACGCGGTCGACGTCGACCGGGTGGTGCACGGTCCAGTCCTCCACGCGGAGCTTCTCGGCGCCGATGTGCGGATCCCGGGGCGGGAACTGCGCGTCGAGCGGCCGGCCGACCATGGCGCGGATGATCCGCGTCTCGATCTCGTCGGTGTCGGTCACCGGGAACGTCTCGATGGTGCGGCCGTCGCGGATGACGGTCACCTCGTCGGCGATGGCGCGGATCTCGTTGAGCTTGTGGCTGATGATGATGCTCGTGATGCCCTGGTCGCGCAGCTGGCCGATGAGCTCGAGCAGGTGCGCCGAGTCGTCGTCGTTGAGCGCGGCGGTCGGCTCGTCGAGGATGAGCAGCTTCACCTCCTTGGAGAGCGCCTTCGCGATCTCCACGAGCTGCTGCTTCCCCACGCCGAGCTCGAGCACGCGCGTGGCCGGGTTCTCGTCGAGGCCCACGCGCTCGAGCAGCTTGACGGTCTCGAGGTTGGTGCGGTTCCAGTCGATGACCCCGGCGCGCGACTTCTCGTTGCCGAGGAAGATGTTCTCCGCGATGGAGAGGTAGGGGCTGAGCGCGAGCTCCTGGTGGATGATGACCACCCCGTCGCGCTCGCTGTCGTTGATGGATCCGTAGCGGACCTCGCGGCCGTCGATCGTGATGGTGCCCTCGTAGCTGCCGTGCGGGTAGACGCCGCTGAGCACCTTCATCAGCGTCGACTTGCCCGCGCCGTTCTCGCCGCAGACGGCGTGCACCTCCCCGCGGCGGACGGTGACGTCCACGCCGTCGAGGGCGCGCACGCCCGTGAACTCCTTGACGATGCCGGTCATCTGCAGGATGACGTCGTCCATTGCTGCTCCTGGTTCCCGTTCGGGTCGGTGGCGCGGGCCGGGAGGCGCGCGCCGGGAGGCGCGCGCCGGGAGGCGCGCGCCGGGAGGCGCGCGCCGGGAGGAGACGGATGCGCGGCCGACGGGCGCCCGGCGTGGTGCCGGGCGCCCGTCGGCCGCGATGTCGGCTAGAGGCCGACGTCGGACGCCTTCAGGAAGCCGGAGTCGATGAGCGTCTTCTGCACGTCGTCCTTCACGACCACCTGCGGGTCGAGCAGGAACGACGGGACGACCTTGTTGCCGTTGTCGTACGACTTGGTGTCGTTGACGGTGACCTCATCGCCCTTCACGATCTCGCCGATCATCTTCTGGACCTGGTCGCCGAGCGCCCGGGTGTCCTTCCAGACGGTCATGGACTGCTTGTCCGCGAGGATCGCCTGCACGTTGGCCTTGTCGGCGTCCTGGCCGGTGATGACGGGCCAGTCGGCGCCGGGCGCGTAGCCGGCGCTGGAGAGCGACGCCTCGATGCCGAGCGCGAGGCTGTCGTTGGGCGAGAGCACGACCTGGACCTTCTGGCCGCCCGTGTAGAACGACTGCAGACGGTTGTCCATCTCGGCCTGCGCGTCGTCGGATCCCCAGCTGAGGATGCCGATCTGCTGCCAGTCGGCGCTCGTGGCCGGCGACTTGCCCGAGGGCACGGTCAGCTTGCCGCTCGCGACGTAGGGCTGGAGCACGTCCCACGCGCCGCCGAAGAAGAAGCCGGCGTTGTTGTCGTCGGGGCTGCCGGCGAAGGGCTCGAGCGTGAAGGGCCCGGCCGCGTTGTCGAGGTCGAGCGTGTCCTTGATGAACTCGCCCTGGAGCGTGCCGACCTTGTAGTTGTCGAAGGTCGCGTAGTAGTCGACCGCGTCCGTCCCGTTGATGAGGCGGTCGTAGGCGATGACCGTGACGCCCTGGCTCTTCGCGTCCTCGAGCCCCGGGCCGAGCGTCTTGCCGTCGACGGCCGCGACCACGAGGATCTTGGCGCCGCCCGCGACCTGGTTCTGGATCTGGCTGATCTGCGCGTCGGTCTTGTTGTCGGCGTACTGGAGGTCGACGGTGCAGTCGTCGCCCTCGAGCTTGGTCTTGAGGCCCTCGCCGTCGTTGATCCAGCGCTCGAGGCTGCGCGTGGGCATCGAGATGCCGACGTTGCACTCGGTGCCGGCGGCGGCGTCGCCGCCGTCGCCGGCACCGGTGTTCGTGGCGCCCTGCGGCGCGCACGCGGTCATGCCGACGGCCCCGCCGGCGAGGAGGAGGAGGGAGCTGATCTTGCGTGCGTTACGTCCGGATGCCATGGCGGCGGGTCCTCTCGGTGGCCCGTCCGGGTCGTGCGGGCGCCGGGCGGTCGCGTCGTCGCGAGCGCCGTGGTGCTCCGACGCGTCCTCGGGTCGGGTGCTGGTGCGGTGAGTGCTGGTGGTGGTGCGGGTTCCGTGCGGGGCGACGCCGGCCGAGCGGCCGGATCGCGGCGTCCCGTGCGTTTGTCGTCCGTCAGAACTTATCCATTTCCGCAGCCGCCGATACGGCATCGGGGAGACGTTATCCAAGCGTTACCGCTGTGTCCCGCGGACGGGGGCGCGCAGGGAGGACGGCGACGGCGGATGGCTCAGCCGCGCGCGGGCCCGGCGGCCGGCGGCAGCAGGCCGAGCTCCATTGCGAGCGTGACCGCGCGGGTCCGGTCGCCGACGCCGAGCTTCTCGAAGACGTGCAGCAGGTGGGTCTTCACCGTCGCGGGCGTCACGTGCAGCTCGAGGGCGATGCGAGCGTTGGTCCGTCCGCCGGCCACGAGCGCGAGCACCTGGGTCTCGCGCGGGCTGAGGGTCGGCGTCGGGCCGGCGGGCTCGGCGGCCGGGCGGGCGACCTGGCGGACCAGCGCCGCGGCGATCCCCGGCGCGAGGGCGACCTCGCCGCGGGCCACGGCGCGGACACCCGCGAGGATCTCCTCCTCGGGCGCCGCCTTCAGCAGGTAGCCGCTCGCGCCCGCCTCGATCGCGGTCAGGATGCTCGCGTCGGTCTCGTAGGTGGTGAGCACCAGGACGCGCACGCCCGGCGCCTCCTCGCGGATCCGCGCCGTGGCGCCGACGCCGTCGAGACCGGGCATGCGGAGGTCCATGAGGACGACGTCGGGGCGCTCCCCGAGGGCCAGGTCGACCGCCGCCTCGCCGTCGGCCGCCTGCCCGACGACGTCGATGTCGTCGGCGGAGGCGAGCAGCGCGGCGAGTCCGGCGCGGACGACGGGGTGGTCGTCGACGACGGCGACGCGGATGCGCGGGGGCGTCATGCGCGGGCCCGTGCGGAGGCAGCGGCGCGGGTCGGCGCGGGCGTCGGGTCGGCGAGCGGCGGGTCGACAGGGGAAGCGCCAGCTGCCGAGGGGGCGACGGACGCCGCGGACGCCGCGTGCGCGGGGATGCGCGCCGTGAGCCGCGTGCCGCCGGGGCCGCTCTCGACGTCGAGGCGCCCGCCGGCCGCGTCGAGCCGGCGGCGCATGCCATCGAGGCCGTAGCCGCCGGATGCACGGGCCGGGTCGAACCCGCGGCCGTCGTCGCGGATCGCCAGCACGACGTCGCCGCCGTCGCGGTCGAGGGCCAGCTCCACAGCGGACGCGCCCGCGTGGCGGCGCACGTTCGCGAGGCCCTCCTGGGCGCAGCGGAGGAGGACGACCTCGGCGTCGCGGTCGACGGATCCGACGCCCGCGTCGACGCGCACCTCGACCGGGATGCCCGTCTCGCGCTCGAGGCGCGCGCCGAGCCGGGCGATCGCCTGGCCGAGGCCGTCCGTCAGCTCGACGGGCGCGGTGGCCGCGACGATCGCGCGGGTCTGCGTGAGCGCGTCGCGCGCGCCCGCTTCGAGCTGGGCGAGGGTCTGGTCCATCGCCTCCGTCGCGCCGCCGCGGAGCTCGCGCCGGCCGCGCTGCGCGAGCATCACGAGGCCGGTGAGGTCCTGCGCGACGGTGTCGTGGATGTCCGCCGACAGCCGCTCCCGCTCGCGGGCGGTCCCCGCCTCACGGCCGAGCTCCTCGACCTGCGCCTGCGCCGCCCGCAGCCCCTCCAGGAGCTGCAGGCGCTCGCGGCTGAGGTCGGCGATCCGCGTGATCCAGAGCCCGAGCGCGATGGTGCCGCCGAGGCTGAGCCCCTGCGACAGGGCCATGGTCGGTAGCGCGCCCGGCAGGTCGCCGAAGCCGACCACGAAGCCCACGGCGATGGATCCGGTGAGCACGAGGGTCCCGATGACGGCGTCGCGCACCCGGTCCAGCAGCAGCCACACGAGCGGGCAGAGCACGCACTGCACGACGGCGAACGTCGACAGGCTCGCGACGCCCCAGGTGGCGGCGGGGATGACGAGCGCGAGGAAGACGACCGCCGACGGCTCCGGGGGCAGCCGGGCCTCCGTGGCGGACGCCGCGGCGGAGGCCTCGAGCGCACGGCGGCCCACCAGGAGGTACAGGGCGGTCATCGCCGCGATCGCGCCCCACGCGCCCCATCCGGCGTCCCTGCCCGTGCCGATGGCAAGCACGACCAGCACCGCCATGGTCACCCCGTAGGCGAGGTGGACGGTGCGGACCGGGATCATCCCCTGAGCCTGCCATCCCGCCCGGTCGTCGCGCACGGCTCAGGAATCCCGGCGGATCCAGCGGAAGGTGGCGAGCGCCGCGATGGTGCCGCCGACGAGCCAGATCGCGAGGACGACGGCGACGCCTGCGAGGTCCCAGGTGCCGCCGCGCTCGACGGCAGCGAGCGCGTCAGGCAGGAAGACGGCGCGCATGCCCTGGGCCATCCACTTCAGCGGCAGGAAGCTGGCGACGTCCTGCAGCCAGGTCGGCAGCATCGTGAAGGTCAGGTAGACCCCGCTGATGAACTGCAGCACGAGCACGATCGGCGTGATGACCGCCGTGGCCGAGGCGCCGGAGCGCGGGATGCGGCTGAGCGCGATGCCGAGCACGGCCGACGACGTGATCCCGAGCGCGTACACCCACGCGAACGTGGCCCAGCGTCCGGCGTCGGTCGGCAGCTCCACCCCGAACGCGAACCGGGCGACCAGCAGCAGCACGAGCATCTGGAGCAGCGAGGTGACGATCACCTGGCCGCCCTTGCCGATGAAGTAGGAGAGCACGGGCAGCGGGGATCCGGCGAGCCGCGTGAGCGTGCCGTCGCTGCGTTCCATGGCGATGTCGACGGCGAGGTTCTGCACGCCCGAGAGGAGGATGCCCGCCGCGATCATGCCCGGCAGGTAGTAGGCAGCGGCGCTGACGCCGCCGGATCCGTCGGGCGCGGTGCCGAGGTTGCCGGACGAGCCGAAGGCGACCGAGAAGATCGACAGCATGATGACCGGGAAGAGGAACGTGAAGATGATCGTGTCGGTCTGGCGGAAGTAGCGGCGCACCTCGTAGCGGACGCGGTGGATGCCGAGCGGGAGGACGCCGGGCAGGACCGGTGCGGGGACCGCGGCGGGGCGCGCGGGGCGGACGGCGGTCATGCCGCCACCTCCTCGGCGGAGGCGGTGGGCATCGCGGCCGTGGGAGCGTCGGGGCCTCCAGCGGCCGGCGCGGCGCCCGCCTCGGCGAGCAGCCCGAGGTACACGTCCTCGAGGCTCGGCTGCACGATCCGCAGGTCGCGCGGCTCGCCGCCGGGGGTGGCCTCCGACAGCGCCGCGACGAACGCGCCGGGCGTCCGGGTGCGTTCGTCGTGGATCCCGTCGTCGTCGTGCCAGAGCACCCGCGGGATCCGCGCCTCCTCTCCCCCGATCTCGTCGAGCCGGCCGATCGCGACCAGGCGCCCGCCCGCGATCACCGCTGCCCGGTCGCCCAGCTGCGCGGCCTCGTCGAGGTAGTGCGTGGTGAGGAGGATGGTGGTGCCCTCCGCCTTGAGCCCGCGGATGAGGTCCCAGAACCGGTGCCGGGCCTCGGGGTCGAAGCCCGTGGTCGGCTCGTCGAGGAAGAGCAGCTCGGGGCGGCCGATGATCCCGAGGGCCACGTCCACCCGTCGACGCTGCCCGCCCGAGAGCGCGCGCAGCAGGGTGCCGGCCTTCTCGGTGAGGCCCACGGCCTCGATAGTCGCGTCGACGTCGCGGGGCCGCGGGTACATCCGCGCGAAGTGCGCGACCTGCTCGCGCACGGTCATGGCGCCGCTCTCGGAGCTCGACTGGAGCACCATGCCGATGCGGGCGCGCCAGGCGCGGCCGCCCGTCGCGGGATCCACGCCCAGCACGGTCGCGGATCCGCCGGTGCGGAGCCGGTACCCCTCGAGGATCTCGATGGTCGTCGACTTGCCCGCGCCGTTGGGCCCGAGGAGGGCGAACGTCTCGCCGCGGTGGATGTCGAAGCTGACGCCCCGGAGGGCGGTGGTCGTGCCGTAGGTCTTCTCGAGGTCGCGCACGGTCACGTGCTCCTCGACGGCTGCTGTGGTCATGGGTCCAGCGTGGCTCTCGACGGGCGGCAGCGGAACGGCCGAGCGGTCGATCCGCGGCATCGGCCGATCGGTGGATGGTCCGGTGCCCGTGCGCCGGCGGCTCGTCGGGGCGGTGGCGGGCCCGGCACGCACCGGGCAGGCTGGACGGGTGACCTCGAGCCCCGACTCCCCCGCGCCCGTCGCCTCCGCCGGCCCGACGTCCGCCGCGGAGCGGAGCCTCGCCCCCGACCTCCTCCGCGGGATCGCGCTGCTCGGCATCGCGCTCGCGAACTCCGTCTCCTTCATCGTCGGCCGCCCGACCGGCCCGCTCGGCCGCCCGACGGACGGCACCGCGCTCGACCACGTCGCCGACGTGCTCGTCGGCACGCTCGTCGACAACCGCGCGTTCCCGCTGTTCACGATGCTGTTCGCGTACGGCTTCGCGGTGATCCTGCGCCGCCAGGCCGCCGCGGGCGTCGACGGCCCGCGCGCCCGACGGCTGCTCCTCCGCCGGAGCGCGTGGCTCATGGTCTTCGGGGCGCTGCACGTGGTGCTGCTGTTCGACGGCGACATCCTGCTGAGCTACGGGATCCTCGGGCTCGCCCTCGCGGCCCTGTACCGGGCGAGCGACCGCGTCTTCCGCGTGCTCGTGTGGGCGCCCGCGATCGTGTTCCTCGTCGTCGCCGGGGCGGACGGCCTCACGGGCGACGACGGATCCGGCTCGCTCCTCGGCGGCGACGGCACGTTCCTCGGCGACCTCGCGGGCCGGGCGATCACGCTCGCGGGCCTGGTCGTCGCGACCCCCGTCCTCGTGGGGTCGCTCGTGCCGCTCGCCGCCGTCGGCGTGCTGCTCGGCCGCCGCCGCGTGCTCGAGGATCCGGCCGCGCACCTCCCGCTGCTGCGCACGCTCGCGCTCGTCGGGATGCCGGTCAGCGTGCTCGGCGCGCTCCCGCTCGTGCTCGCGGCGGTCGGCGCGATCGCCGCGGATCCCGTGGCGCTCTACCTGCTCGGCGTGCTGCACGGCGCGACGGGCGTGGGCGGCGCGCTCGGGCTGCTCGGCCTCGTGGGCTGGGCGGTCG
>NZ_JAAVCB010000098.1:0-11332 GCF_014802555.1 Clavibacter sp.
CGCGGCAGAAGTTCATCCGCCCGCACTGCCCCTGGCAGAACGGCAAGGTCGAGCGCTTCAACCGGACCCTCGCGACCGAGTGGGCCTACCGGCAACCCTTCACCAGCAACCAACACCGCGCCGACGCGCTTGACCCCTTCATCGAGCACTACAACACTGAACGAATCCACTCAAGCCACCGGCTCACGCCCGCGGCCCGAGTGTCACCAACGTCATGACCCAGTACACCTAGGCGGCGGGCGCGGATCCCCCGTCGACGACCTGGACGGTCGCGCCCTTGACGTCGACGGCGAGCATGAGGGCCGTCCACGGCGTGGCGCTGTTCCCGGCGACGAGCTCGGCGGCCGTGAGGCGCTGGCCCGGGTCGCTGCCGAGCACGAGGAGCGACGGCCCCGCCCCCGAGACGACGGCCGCGTAGCCGCGCTCGCGGAGCAGGTGGACGAGCTCGTTGGTCTCGGGCATCGCGGCGGCGCGGTAGTCCTGGTGCAGCCGGTCCTCGGTGGCCGCGAGCAGCAGCTCGGGGCTCTGGATGAGGGCCGCGATGAGCAGCGCCGAGCGCGAGACGTTGAAGATCGCGTCCTCGTGCGGCACCGACTCCGGCTGCAGGCTGCGGGCGAGCGCCGTGGACATGGTCGCGACCGGCACGAGCACGAGCGGCGAGACGCCGCGGTGCACGGCGAGCTTCTTGTGCTGCGGGCCCTTGCCGTCGACCCACGCGATGGTGAGGCCGCCGAAGAGCGCAGGCGCGACGTTGTCGGGGTGGCCCTCCATCTCGGTGGCGAGGCGGAGGAGCACGTCGGCGTCGATCTCGACCGTGCCGGCGAGCAGGCCCTGGGCCGCCATGATCCCGGACACGATGGCCGCGCCCGAGGAGCCGAGGCCGCGGCCGTGCGGGATCCGGTTCTCCGCGACGAGGTCGAGGCCCGGCATCGGCTGGTCGAACGCGGCGAACGTGTGCGCGATGGCCGTCACGACGAGGTTCGTCTCGTCGGTCGGCACCTCGCCCGCGCCCACGCCGCGGACGTCAACCGTGGCGCCGGGCGCGTCGCGCACCGTCACGGTGAGGTCGTCGTACAGCGCGAGCGCGAGGCCGAGGGTGTCGAAGCCGGGGCCGAGGTTGGCGCTCGTCGCGGGCACGCGCACGTGCACGCGCCGTCCGGTCGCGAGCGCCGAGGGCATCGGACCGTCGGTCACGACGCGACCAGGTCGAGCACGCCTGCGATCTCCGCCACGTCGGTGCCCACGCTCGTGGGGGCGACGTCGGATCCGTCCGCGGTGCGGAGCGCCCACTGCGGGTCCTTGAGGCCGTGGCCCGTGACCGTGAGGACGACCGTCGCGCCCTTCGGGATCTGCCCGGCCTCGGCGCGCTCGAGGAGCCCGGCGACGCTGATGGCCGACGCGGGCTCGACGAAGATGCCGACCTCGGCCGACAGGATGCGATGCGCCTCGAGGATCTTGGCGTCCGAGACCGCGCCGAAGTAGCCGTCGGTGAGCAGCTGCGCCTCGAGGGCGAGCTTCCACGAGGCGGGGTTGCCGATGCGGATCGCGCTGGCGATCGTGTCGGGGTCCTTCACGATGGCCCCGTCGACGATGGGCGCGCTGCCGGCGGCCTGGAAGCCGAACATGCGCGGCAGCTTCGTGGCGTTGCCCGCCTCGAGGTCCTCGCGGTAGCCGCGCGTGTACGCGGTGTAGTTGCCCGCGTTGCCGACGGGGATGAGGTGGAAGTCCGGCGCGTCGCCCAGCACCTCGACGACCTCGAAGGCGCCCGTCTTCTGGCCCTCGATGCGGTCGTTGTTGACGCTGTTGACGAGGTGCACCGGGTAGTTGGCGCTGAGCTCGCGCGCGATGTCAAGGCAGTCGTCGAAGTTGCCGCGCACCTGGAGCAGCTGGGCGTCGTGGGCGACGGCCTGGCTGAGCTTGCCCATCGCGATCTTGCCCTCGGGCACGAGCACGGCGGCCGTGATGCCCGCGTGCGTCGCGTACGCCGCGGCCGAGGCCGACGTGTTGCCGGTCGACGCGCAGATCACCGCCTTCGCGCCGTGCTCGACGGCCTTCGAGATGGCCATCGTCATGCCGCGGTCCTTGAAGGACCCGGTCGGGTTCATGCCCTCGTACTTGACCCACACCTTCGCGCCCGTGCGGGCGGAGAGCGCCGGCGCGGGGATGAGCGGCGTGCCGCCCTCACCGAGGGTGATGATCGGGGTGGCGTCCGTGACGTCGAGGCGGTCGGCGTATTCGCGGAGCAGTCCGCGCCATTGGTGGGCCATCAGGCTCCTTCTACTCGGAGGACGCTCGCGACTGCCGTCACCGCGTCGAGGTTCGAGACCGCGTCGACGGTGGCCCGGAGGGCCGCGTCGGTGGCGCGGTGCGTGCCGATCACCAGGCTAGCGGTGGGCCGGGCGCCCGCCCCTCCCGCCACGGGGGCCTGATGCGTCGTCTGCTCGAGCGTCTCCACGGAGACGCCGTGCTCGCTGAACAGCTGCGCGATGCGGGCGAGCACGCCCGGCTCGTCCGCCACCTGCAGCGTGATCTGGTACTGGGTCGTGATCGCGCCCACGGGCAGCGTCTCGAGGTCGGCGTGCGTCGACTCTGCGACGCCCGGGCCGCCGACGACGTGGCGGCGCGCGGTCGAGACGACGTCGCCGAGGACGGCGGACGCGGTCTGCACTCCCCCGGCGCCCGCGCCGTAGAACATGAGGTCGCCGGCGGCCTCGGCCTCGACGAAGACGGCGTTGTTCGCGCCGTGCACCGCGGCGAGCGGGTGGTCGCGCGGCACGAGCGCCGGGTAGACGCGGGCCGAGACGCCGTCGCGGCCGGTGGCGGGATCCGTGAGGCGCTCGCAGATGGCGAGCAGCTTGATCACGTAGCCGGCCTTGCGCGCCGAGTCGAACTGCGCGGACGAGAGGCCCGTGATGCCCTCGCGGTGCACGGCCTCGACCGGCACGCGCGTGTGGAAGGCGAGGCTCGCGAGGATGGCGGCCTTCTGCGCGGCGTCGTAGCCCTCGATGTCGGCCGTCGGATCCGCCTCCGCGTACCCGAGCTCGGTGGCCGTCGCGAGGGCCTCGTCGAAGCCGAGCCCGTGGGTGTCCATCTCGTCGAGGATGTAGTTGGTCGTGCCGTTGACGATGCCGAGGATCCGCTCGACCCGGTCGCCCGCGAGGCTGTCCCGCAGCGGCCGGATGATGGGGATCGCGCCCGCCACCGCGGCCTCGTAGTAGAGCTGCGCGCCGACCTGCTCGGCTGCCTCGAAGAGCTCGGGTCCGTGGGTCGCCAGCAGCGCCTTGTTGGCCGTGACGACGTCGGCGCCGGAGGAGATGGCCGCGAGGATGTGGGCGCGCGCCGGCTCGATTCCGCCCATCAGCTCGATGACGATGTCGGCCCCGAGGATGAGCGACTCCGCGTCCGTCGTGAGCAGCTCGCGCGGCACCGACGGGTCGCGCGGCGCATCCGCGTCGCGCACCGCGATGCCCACGAGCTCGAGCCGGGCGCCCACGCGCTGCGCCAGCTCGTCGCCGTGCTCCCGCATGAGGCGCGCCACCTGGGTGCCGACCGAGCCGCAGCCCAGCAGGGCGACGCGCAGGTTCCGGTACTCGATCATCGTGCTCCGTTCACGTCGGGGGATGCGGCCGCTGGCGTGCCGAGGTCGCGCGCCAGCAGGTCGGCCTCGGTCTCGCCGCGCACGATGACGCGCGCCTCGCCGTCGCGCACGGCGACGACGGGTGGACGGCCGATCCAGTTGTAGTTGCTCGCGAGCGCCCAGCAGTAGGCGCCCGTCGCGGGGACGGCGAGGAGGTCGTGGGGGCGGACGTCGCCCGGCAGGTAGTCGGCGAGGACGACGAGGTCGCCGCTCTCGCAGTGCTTCCCGGCGATGCGCACGAGCGCGGGATCCGCATCGGACGCCCGGCCCGCGATGCGCACCGAGTAGTCGGCGCCGTAGAGGGCGGGGCGCGCGTTGTCGCTCATGCCGCCGTCGACGCTCACGTAGCGGCGGACGGCGGTCTCGGCCTCCTCTGCGACGCGCGCGTCCTCGACGTCGCCCGTCGCGGAGGAGGCCTCGGCGACCTCGCCGTCGACGCCTCCGACGGTCACGAGCACGTCCTTGACCGTGCCGACCGCGTAGAGCGTGGCGGTGGAGGGGCCGACGATGCTGCGGCCGGGCTCGACCGCGATGACGGGCGCCGGGATCCCCCGCCTGCCGCACTCGTCGCCGACGATGCGCGCGAGCCGCCGGGCGATCTCGGGCACGGGTACGGGCCGGTCGACCGACGTGTACGCGATGCCGAAGCCGCCGCCGAGGTTGAGCTCGGGGACGGGGCCGTCGGCGAGCAGGCGCTCGTGCAGGTCGAGCAGGCGGCGGGCGGACTCGACGAAGGCGTCGGTCTCGAAGATCTGGCTGCCGATGTGCGCGTGCAGGCCCGTGAAGGAGAGGGACGCGTGGGAGCGGATCCGCGCGACGACGCCCGGCGCGTCCTGGAGCGTGATCCCGAACTTCTGGTCCTCGCGCGCCGTGGCGAGGTACTCGTGCGTGTGGGCGTGCACGCCGCTGTTCACGCGGAGCCGCACGGGCTGGACGCGTCCGTGCGCGGCGGCCGCGGCGGCGATGCGCTCGACCTCGACCCGGCTGTCGACGACGATCTGCCCGATCCCGGCGCCCACCGCCCGGTCGATCTCGGCGACCGACTTGTTGTTGCCGTGGAAGCCGAGGCGGGCGGGATCCGCGCCGGCCGCGAGCGCGACCGCCAGCTCGCCGCCGGAGCAGACGTCGATGTGGAGGCCCTCCTCCACCATCCAGCGCGCGACCTCGATGCTGAGGAACGCCTTGCCCGCGTAGTAGACGCGGGCGCTCGTCCCGACGGCGGCGGCCTCGCGCGCGAACGCCGCGAGGGTCTCGGCGGCGCGGGAGCGGACGTCGTCCTCGTCCATCACGTAGAGCGGCGTGCCGAAGCGCGCGGCGAGCTCGGTGGCGGGGACGCCCGCGATGCGGATGGCGCCGTCGTCGCCGCGGGCGGTGCCGCGGGACCAGACCGCGGGATCCAGCGCGTTCGCGTCGTCGGGCGGCCGCAGCCAGGACGGGGCCAGCGGGTTCGCGGTCACTCGGTCACCTCTTCGGGCGCGGGGGCGGACGTGCGGGATGGCGAGCGGACCCGGTGTGGTCCCTGGAGCCGTGAGGGGGGGCGGTGCGTCCGATCCTACCGAGGCCGGACCGGGCCCCCGCCCATGTGACGGCGGCCGCCGCGGAGCGGGCCCACCCGCTAGCCGCAGCTGCCGGTGACGCCCAGCGAGTCGCGCGTCAGCTTCACCGAGGAGGACTGCACGGTCATCGACGTGCGCCCGTCGGCGACGGTGACGTCCTGCACCTGGACGCCCGCGGGCAGGTACTGCGCGACGCACACGGGGTACGTGATGTCGCGGATCCCCTGGATGGTCTGCGCGAGGTCGACCTTCAGCGATCCCGCCTGGAGCTCGACCTGGGCGGGCGTGATGACGATGGTGGAGCCGTCGCGCAGCTCGGGCGTCGCCTCGACGGTGTAGCCGAGTGTGAGGCCGAGGACCCGCGTGGACCCGGAGTAGCCGAGCGTCCCGTCGCCGAAGCGCAGGTCGAGCGGCGTGCCGGCTGTCTTGGCGAGCAGGGCGCTCGCGGGGGCCTGGTCCATCGACACGGTCGCGACCACGTCGCCCACGGTGCGCTCCTGGTCGGTGGGCACGTCGGTCGCGACGATGTGCGCCTGGAAGGGCGTCCCGTCGGCCTGGAGGTTCGGCCCGTCGAGCACCACGCGGTCGAGCGTGCCGCGGATGAGCTGCGGGATGACCCAGTCGCCCTCGATCGAGACGTCGACGCGCCCGGTGATCTGCCCGGGCAGCTGGTCCGCGATCTGCTTCTCGGCCTGGTCCTGGGCGACGCCGCGGACGGTCTGGTCGATGATCCGCAGCCCGAACGCGAGCCCGACGCCGATGACGGCGAGCACGAGCAGCCAGATGAACACGGTGCCGCCGCGCGGGCCGCGACGGCGCCTTCGGGCCTCCCGCGGATCCCGCCGCTCGGGCGCCTCGAAGACCTCGGTGCCCTGGAAGCGCCCCGACATGATCCGCTCCCCTACATGCGCTCGGGGGCCGAGACGCCCACGAGGTTTAGTCCGTTGGCGACGACCTGCCGGACCGCGTCGTTCAGCCACAGGCGCGTGCGGTGCAGGTCGGTGACCTCCTCGTCGCCGCGCGGGACGACCCGGCAGCTGTCGTACCAGCGATGGTAGGAGCCCGCGAGCTCCTCCACGTAGCGCGCGACCCGGTGCGGCTCGCGCAGCTCGGCCGCCTGGGCGACGATGCGCGGGAACTCCTGGAGGAGGCCGAGCAGCGCCGACTCGGTGGGGTGCGTGAGCAGCTCGGGCGCGAAGGCCGAGCGGTCGACGCCCGACGCGGCCGCGTTGCGGTCGACGGCGCACGTGCGCGCATGGGCGTACTGCACGTAGAAGACGGGGTTGTCGTTGGTGCGCTTGCCGAGGACCGCGAGGTCGATGTCGAGGTTCTGGTCGGCGGAGGAGCGCACGAGCGCGTAGCGGCCGGCGTCGACCCCCACCGCGTCCACCAGGTCGTCGAGCGTGACGATGGTGCCGGCGCGCTTGCTCATCCTCACGGGCTCGCCGTCGCGCAGGAGGTTGACCATCTGGCCGATAAGGATCTGCAGGTTGACGCCCGGGGTGTCGCCGAACGCCTCGACCATGGCCATCATGCGGCCGACGTAGCCGTGGTGGTCGGCCCCCAGCATGATGATGTTCTGCTCGAAGCCGCGCTCGCGCTTGTCGAGGTAGTAGCCGAGGTCGCCGGAGATGTAGGCGGGCTCGCCCGTGGAGCGGATGACGACGCGGTCGCGGTCGTCGCCGAACGTGGTGGTGCGCAGCCAGATCGCGCCGTCCTCCTCGAAGACGTGCCCGAGCTCCGTGAGGCGCGCGATCGCGCGGTCGACGGCGCCGGACTCGTGCAGGGAGTCCTCGTGGAAGAACACGTCGAAGTCCACGCCGAAGTCGTGCAGCTTCTGCTTGATCTCGCCGAACATCAGCTCGGTGCCGCTCTTGCGGAACACCTCCTGCTGCGCTTCGCGGGTGAGGGCGTCGATGTCGCCCTCGTACCCCTCCACCACGCGCTCGGCGATCTCGCCGATGTAGGCGCCGCCGTAGCCGTCCTCGGGGGTCTCCTCGCCGAGGTGGCTCGCGAGGAGGCTGCGTGCGAAGCGGTCGATCTGGGATCCGTGGTCGTTGAAGTAGTACTCGCGCGTGACGTCCGCGCCCTCGGCCTGCAAGATGCGCGCGAGGCTGTCGCCGACCGCGGCCCAGCGCACGCCGCCGAGGTGGATGGGGCCGGTCGGGTTCGCGGAGACGAACTCCAGGTTGATGCGGATCCCCTCGAGCGAGTGCCCTCGGCCGTAGGCGGGGCCGGACTCGACGATGGTGTGCGCGAGGGCACCCGCCGCCGCCGCCTCGAGCGTGATGTTGATGAAGCCGGGACCCGCGACGTCGACCTTCGCGACCTGCGGCAGCTCGCCGAGCGCCTTGGCGATGTCGGCGGCGATGGTGCGCGGGCTCTCGCCCAGCGGCTTGGCGATGCGCATGGCGATGTTGGTGGCCCAGTCGCCGTGATCCCGGTTGCGCGGGCGCTCGAGCACGACCATGTCGGGGCTGAGCGCGATGGCGTCGCCACCCGGTCGTCGTCCTGCCGTCCGGGCCACGATCTCGAACAGGGCGCCGGTCAGGTCAGGGGTCGTCATGGGGATCGATCCTACCGGCGGGCGCGACCGGCCCCACCCGACCCGCGCGTCCGCGCGACGTCCCACGCACCGGGACCGTCCCAGCGGGGCACCTACCGGTCTCGGTAGGGTGTCGATCCCGCCTCCCGCACGTGGCACGACGCCGCGCGCCGAGCGTCGCACCCGCGGCGCGCCCGGATCCGAAGGAGCACCACCATGCCCGCCCGCCTCCCCGCGCCCACCCGGCCCCGCATCGCCCGCTCCCTCCCCGCCACGGCGGCCGCCGGCATCGCGGTGGCCATGCTCCTCGCCGGCTGCTCGAACCCCGCACCCCTCCAGCCCGCGACGCCCGCCCCGTCCGCGAGCGCCGGCGGCGGGCAGGCGCAGGGCGGCGGATCCGGCACCGGGCCGAGCGCCTCCCCCACGCCCGCGCCGCCCAAGGGCACCCCGGTGACGACCACGTGCGACCAGCTGCTGCCGGACCTCGCAAAGTTCGGCCCCGGCTTCGCGAGCGAGGCGCTCCCGGCCGACACCTCGACGGACGGCCTGCGCGCCGACGTCCTCACGATGCAGGGCATCGCCTGCGCCTTCCGGTCGTCCGACGGCACCGCGGTCGAGATCGACGTGGCGCAGCCCGTGGCGGCGGAGCTGCAGTCGCGGCGCGACGCGGCCATCCTCCTGGCCGACCCGATCGCCGGCTACCCGTCGGGCGTCGAGGCGTACTTCGAGCTGCAGGACGCCATCGGCGTCGCCACCATCTACTCGTCGAAGCACATGGTCGTCATGCGCTCGGCGTCGTTCTACGAGCCGGGCGACCACGCCGACCTCGGCAACGCGGTCTTGAAGACCGTCGGCGGCTGATCCGACCCGTCAGCCGAGGCGCACGGGCGCGGCCACGTCGTCGACCGGCAGCTCGTCGACCGTGGCCATCACCTCTATGCGCGAGATGGTCACGAGGCTCCGCGTGTTGGTGAGGAACGCGGTGTCGGAGGCGTGACGACCCGTGGAGATCCGCAGCAGGCTCTGCCGGGGTGCGAGCCCGGTGGCGTCCACCACATGCCACGCGCCGTCGACCCACGCCTCGGCGACCGCGTGGAAGTCCATGGGGCTGAGGCCCGGCGCGTAGACCGCAGCCAGCCGCGCGGGCACGTCGAGCGCCCGGAGCATGGCGATCACGAGGTGGGCGTAGTCGCGGCAGACCCCGCGGCGGGCGAGCAGGGTGCGGACGGCGCCGTCGGTGGGGAGGCTGGAGCCCGGCGCGTACCGCAGGGACTCCGCGACGAACTCGCGCACGGCGGCGAGGAGCGGGAGGCCGTCGAGGCCGCGGAACTCGCCGCGTGCCGTGGGGAAGAGCGTGTCCGACTCGCAGTAGCGGCTCGGGCGGCGGTAGATCCAGAGGTCGACGTCGTCGACGGGCGCGGGGTCGCGGCGGCCCGTGACCGTGGCGCGGTACTCCATCGTCAGGACGCCCGCGCCGGTCGTCAGGACGTGCAGCCGGGTGTCGTGCCGGTCGACCACCTCGGTCGCCTCGATCGGCCGGCCGCCGAGGGCGAAGGAGAGGTGCTCGGACGCGATCTCCGCGCCCCGGGCCACGGCGACCGCGAAGGCCATCTCGCTCTCGCCGGATACCTGCAGCTCGAGCATGGAGGAGACGTCGCGGCGCATGCGTCCATCGTGGCATCGGATCCGCCCCGCCCGGTCCGCCCCCCCCCGGCACGCGCCGGCGCTCAGCCCGGGTGCGGCCCCGTCGAGGCGCGCGCCACGAGGGTCGGCTCGAGCAGCCGGGAGGCGGCGTCCCGGCCGTCGACGAGCGCGAGCAGGGTCTCCAGCGCGAGCCGCCCCATCTCGTGCACGGGCGAGCGCACGCTCGTCAGCCCGATGGATCCGGACGCCGCGAGCGGGGTGTCGTTGTAGCCGACCAGCGCGACGTCGTCGGGCACGGACAGGCCCGCGTCGCGGAGCGCCCCCATGGCGCCGATCGCCGCGAAGTCGTTGGTCGCGAAGAGCGCGTCGGGCGCGTGCCCGGCGCGCAGCACCTCCTCGGTCGCCTCCCGGCCGGCCGCGGCGTCGAAGCCCCGCTGGATCACGCGCTCGGCCGGCACGGGCATCCCGGCCTCGGCGTACGCGTCGAGGAAGCCGCGCGTGCGGTCGACCGCTGTGGAGGCGAACGACATCCCCGCGAGGACGGCCGGCCGGGTGCGTCCCCGGGCGATGAGGTGCTCGGCGGCCAGGCGCCCGCCCGCGACGTCGTCGCACGTGACGGCCACGTGGTCGCCGCGGCGGCGCGAGACGAGCACGAACGGCACGCCCTCTTCCGCGAGCTCGTCGAGCAGCGGGTCGTCGAGGTGGGCGTCGCCGAAGATCATGCCGTCGACCCGGCGGTCGAGCATGCTGCGGGTGCGGCTGCGCTGGAGGTCCGGCCGGTCGAGGCTGTTCGTCACGAACGTGGAGATGGCGCGCTCGGTCGCCGCCTCGTCGATGCCCTCGTACACGGTGGCGAGCACGTAGTCCTGGAGGCGCGGGACGAGGACGCCGACGAGGTCGGAGCGGGAGGTGCGCAGGCTCGCGGCATGCGGGTTCCGCCGATAGCCGCTGCGCTCGGCGATGTCGCGGATGGCGGCGACGGTCTCGGGGCCGGCCCAGCGACCGGGGTGCTCCTCGCGGGAGTTGAGCACGCGGGAGACAGTGGTGATGCTGACCCCGGCGAGCTCCGCGATCATGCGCTGCGTGGTGGGCGGCCGGCGCTTCTGGGTCACTCGTGGCTCCTCACCCGGATCAGCATGGCACAGCGTCGCGCACCGCCACGCTGGCGACCCGTTGCACGCCGCCGAGCCGTCCGCGGGGAAACATCCCCGCAACAGGACGGCAACGTGATCGTTCGACGCAAACCATTGACGCAATCGTTTGTGCATCGCAGGATCGTCCGCATGCCCCACGTCCTCGTGCTCGCCACCGGCGGGACCATCTCCTCGCGCACGCGCGCCGACGGATCCGCGGTCGCCGCCGATCCGGCCGAGCGCCTGCTCGGATCCGTGCCCGCCCTCCCGCCCGGCGTCACCGTCGCCACGCGCGACGTCCTCCGGGTCAACTCGTTCGCGCTGACGCACGGCGACCTCCGCACCATCGCGGACGCGGTCACCGAGGCGCTCGCGCGCGACGACGTGGACGGCGTGGTCATCACGCACGGCACGGACACGCTCGAGGAGACGGCGTTCCTCCTCGACCTCGTGACCCGCGACCCGCGGCCGGTGGTGCTCACGGGCGCCCAGCGCTCGGCCGACGACCCGGCGGGCGACGGACCGGGGAACCTGCGCGACGCCATCGTCGTCGCCGCATCGTCGGAGGCGCGCGGGGCCGGCGTGCTCGCCGTGTTCGCCTCGCGCATCCTCGCGGCCGACGGCCTCGTGAAGGCCCGCACGCTGGATCCCGACGCCTTTGCCGCCCGCGACGGCGTGCCGCTCGGCCGCGTGGTCGGCGACGACGTCCGCATGACCGCCCGGCCGCGTGCGCTCCCCGTCCTGCACGCGCCCACTCCCCGCTTCGACCGGATCCGCGTGGACTGCGTCAGCGTCCACCCCGGCGCCGACGCCGTGC
>NZ_JAAVCB010000099.1:0-10304 GCF_014802555.1 Clavibacter sp.
CGACCGCGCTGCCCGCGGCGAACGCCGCGAGGAGCGGGCCCGCGAGCGCCGTGGATCCCGCGCGCTCGGCCAGCGCGGCGGCGGCGACCTCGACGGCCCCGAGCACGGCGCCCACGCCCACGAGCGTGACGAGCAGCGGGACCACGAGGGGCTGGCGGAGCGGATCCGACGCGCGGGCGCGGGTGCGCGTCCTCGCGTGCTCGGGATCGGCTCGCGGCCCCTGCGCGCGCGACAGCGGCGACGACGTCATGCCGAGCGTGCCGACCACGAGCGGCCCGACCGTGAACACGATCTCCTCTCCCACCGCGTCGAGGCTGTAGGCGCGCGTCCGCATCCGCACATCGGGCACGAGCGCCGCCCAGACCACGCGCATGGCGGCGCCGAGCGGCGGGAGGAGGAGGCCAGCGGTCGCGGCGACCACCACGATCACGGCCGCCGGCGCGTCCGCCCGCACCGCCGCCACGAGCGCGACCAGCCCCGCGGCGTGACCGAGCGCGAGGGCGACGAGCACGGGGCGCTGGCCGCGCGCATCCACCAGGCGGGCGCGCATGGGCGAGGCGAGGACGTTCGCGAGGCCGAAGGCACCGGTCGCGATGCCTGCAGCGGCGAAGGACCCGCTGGCCGACTGGATGAGGAGCAGCAGCGCGAGCGACACCATCGCGAACGAGAGGCGGCCGAGCATCGCGGGCAGGAAGACGCGGAGCGCGCCGGGCAGCGCGAGGATCGCGAGGTAGCCGGTGCGGGCGGACGCGGACGCGGATGCGGATGCGGATGCGGGCGCGGCGGCGCTCACGCGACGGGATCCGCGGACGTCGGCGCAGGCGTCGCCGCCGTGCGGAACAGCGCCACCGTCGCGCTCACCGCCACGTCCTCGTCGCCCGGCCGGCGCGCCGAGTCGTCGTGCAGCACGGTGCCGAGCTCGCGGGCCAGATCCTGCACGCGGATCCACGTGCCCGTCGAGACCGTGAGCGCCGCATCCGTGATCACCGGCCGCGTCCCCTCCGCGTGCAGCGCCGCGCGACGCGTCAGCTCCGCGGCGAGCGCGGCGGCCACGAGCGGGAGCCCGCCGTCGGCGACGGTCGCGAGCCGCTCCCCGCTCGCCGGCACGTGCCGGTAGCGCCTGGCCGCTCCCCCGCGGATCCGCTCGACGCCCGCCTCCTCGAGGAGCCCCGCCTCGCGCAGGCGGCGCAGGTGGTAGCTCACGTTAGCCTGCGTCTCGCCGAGCTCGCGCGCGGCCTCGGAGGCGCTCACGGGCGACCGCGTGCAGAGCGAGAGGAGGCGCAGGCGCAGCGGGTGGGCGATGACGCGGAGGTCGCGGAGGTCGTTCTGTTCGGCGGGCACGCGCCATCCGACCACGCCGCGGGCACCACTGTCAAACATCCGTTTGAGGGTCGGGAGGATGATGCGGATGCGTCGGCGACCGTGGTCGACTCGGTCGATGACCGCATCCGACCGCACCCTCCCGATCGACGGCCTCGTCAACGGCCGCGACCTCGGCAGCATCCGCCTCCGCGACGGCGGCACGACCCCGACGGGCGTCCTCGCGCGCTGCGAGGACGCCGATCTCATCACCGACGCCGGATGGGAGCGCGTGCGCGAGCTCGGCTTCCGCACGGTGCTCGACCTCCGCCAGCCCGGCGAGCGCGCCCGCGACACGCACCCGCGACCCGGATGGATCCACGTCGCGCACGTCGACCTCGACGGCCTCGACGACCACCCGGACTTCTGGGTGCCCTACTGGGACACCGGCCTCGTCGGCACGCCCCTCTACTACCTGCCGCACCTCGCCGAGCTGCCGGAGCGCGCCGGATCCGCGCTGCGGGCGATCCTCGAGGCCCCCGCCGGCGGCGTCCTCTTTCACTGCGGCGCCGGGCGCGACCGCACGGGCCTCGTCGCCCTGCTCCTGCTGCTCGCGGTGGGCGCCGAGCCGGACGAGATCGTCGACGACTACCTGGAGGCGATCCGCCTGGGCCCGGAGCGGTCGGCGAACTCGGGCCAGCCCGACATGGAGCCCGCGATCGAGGCGTTCCTGGCCGAGCGCGGCACCACGAGCGAGGCGGCGTTCCAAGACGCGATGGACGGCGTCGACCTCGACGGGCTGCTGGAAGCGGTCGGCTTCACCGACGCCGAGCGCCGGGCGCTGCGCACGTGGCGCGGCGCGATCCCGGCGTGAGCCCGGGATCGGGCACCCGACGGGGCGGATCCGCTACCGCGCCAGCGGCACCTCGATGAGCAGCGGCGCCTCGGACGCGGTCGTGAGCGCCGCCTCCAGCTCGCCGTGGGTCGCGGCGCGCAGGTGCGCCCAGCCGTAGGCGCGGGCGAGGCTCGCGAGATCCACCCGCTGCGGTGTGAACATGACGCGGTCGATGGAGGCGGGCGCGGCCGTGCGCGACACCTCGAGGCCGTCGAAGATGGTGCCGCCGCCGTCGTTGCCGACGATCACCTGGATCCGCGGGACGCGCTCGCCCGTGCCGATGAGCAGCGAGCCGACGTCGTGCAGGAGCGTGAGGTCGCCGACGAGCACGCGCGTGATCCCGGCGGCCGCGCTCCCGGATCCCGCCTGCGAGGCGAGCGCGATGCCGAGGCCGGTGGAGATGGTGCCGTCGATGCCGGCGAGGCCGCGGTTGGCGTGCACGCGCACGCGCTTGCCGGGGAGCGCCCGGTCGGCCTCGCGGATGAGGCGCGACGCCCCGAGGACGAGCCGGTCGTGCGGCCAGGTGGCCTGCCAGAGGGCGCGCACGAGGTGGCGGCGGGTGACGTCGGCGCGCACGGCGGCGAGCTCGGCGCGCGCGAAGTCGCGGCGCTCGGCGGGCGTCGTGCCCGAGGGGAGGAGCGGCGCGGACTCGGCGGCGGTCGCCTCGTCGAGGATCGCGCGGCTCTCGTGCACCCACGTGCCGAGCCAGCGGCGGGCCTCGGCCGGATCCGCGGGCTCGCCGACCACGCGCACGGCGGCCGGATGGGCGGTGACGCGGTGGCGGGGGTCGTAGTCCTCGCCGCCGGTGGATCCGACGACGATCGCCTCGACGTCCTCGCGCCCCACGAGCAGCGGGACCTCGCGCGTGAGGGTCGGGTGGCCGAACACGATCACGCGCTCGACGCGGTCGCCGAAGCCCTCGCGGGCGAGCAGCTCGCGGAAGGAGACGACGAGGTTCGGGCCGAAGTGGGATCCGCTCGAGATCTCGGCGGCGAGCGGCCAGCCGCCGGCGCGCGCGAGCTCCTCGGCGGCCTCGCCCGCGGCATGGCCGGCGACGACGAGCGTGCGCGGGCCGTGCGGGAGGTCGAGGACGTCGGCGGTGGCAGGCCCGGCGGGCGCAGGCGTGGCGGGAGCGGCGGCGCGCACCTCCGCGACGGCCTCGGTGAGATCCGGCACCGCGACGGACAGCGGATCCCGGAACGCCACGTTCACGTGCACGGGCGTCCGCTCGTCGCGGGCCCGGCGGTACGCGTCGCGGGCGAGGAGCGCGTCGCGCGCCAGGTCGTCGTCGGTCTCCTCGGGCGCGGGCACGTCGATGCACGCGACCCGGTCGCCGAACATGCCCGGCTGGCGCGTGGTCTGGTTGCTCGCGATCCCGCGGAGCTCCGCGGGACGGTCGCCCGTGAGGAGCAGCATCGGGACGCCCGAGTGCCAGCCCTCGAGCACGGCGGGATGCAGGTTCGCGACGGCCGTGCCGGAGGTCGTGATGACGGGCGCGGGCCGGCCGGACTCGACGCCGAGGCCGAGCGCGAGGAACCCGGCGGCGCGCTCGTCGATGCGCACGTGCAGGCGCACGCCGTCGACGCGCTCCAGCTCGGCCGCGACGAGCGCGAGGGCCTGGGAGCGGGAACCGGGGCAGAGCACCACGTCGGTGACGCCCTCGCGCACGAGCGCGAGCAGCATCGCGATGGCGCGGTCCGTGGACGGGTTGCCCGTGCGCGGCCCGTCCGCGGAAGCGGAAGCGGAGGCGGACGAGGTCGGGAGGGCGTCGGCGGCGGCCACCGGGTCAGGCGTCCCGGCGACCGGGCGCGCCGCGGTCGTCGTCGCCGTCCGGGCTCGGGCGCGGGGCCGTGCCCGTCCCCCCTGCGCTCGTGGGGCCGTCGGCGTCGGGGCCCGTGCCGTCGCTGTCGAGGTCAGCGAGCTCCTGCTCGAGGCGGCGGATCCGCTCCTCCTCCGACCGGGTGCGGCCGAGGCCGGAGAGGAAGTCGGGGTCGTCGTCGGGGCCGAGCCGGCGGCCGGATGCGCGCGCGAGGTCGGTGCGGTCCTTGCCGATCGTGAGCCACAGGATGCCGCCGATGAGGGGCACCAGGACGACCACCGCGATCCACGCGGGCTTCGGGAGGCCGCGCATGCGGGTCCGCGGCGTCAGGGAGGTGTCCACGATGACGAAGACCGTGAAGAACACGATCACGACGGCGAGACCGATCAACAGGCGGGGCATCTACAGATGGTAGCTCCGCAACCGGGGAGGACGCCGGGCGTCCGGCGAGCGGGACGAGGGCGCCGGCCGCGCCCCGGCTGGGCGGCGGCGGCCTGTGGGGGCGAGGGGCCCGCCCAGGCGCCCGACCTATGCTGGCCCGGTGAGTTCCCGTCGCTACTGGCTCGTCTACACCGTCGTCCGCATCCTCCTGTTCGCCGTCCCGTTCGGGCTCGTCGTCGCGGTGAGCCCGGACTTCTGGCCGCTCGCCGCGATCATCGGCGCGGTGGTGTCGTTCTGCGGGTCCTACATCTTCCTGCGGAAGCAGCGCGAGGCCATGGCGGCGGATCTCGCGGCCGTCGCCGCCGGGCGCCGCAAGCCCGTGGAGGACGACGACTCCGAGGACGCCGCGGTGGACGCGGCCGAGCGCCGGGTGCGCGCGGCCGGATCCGCCGACGTCGCGACCGGCGCCACGGGCACCCCGGGCGCCGGCACCCCGGACATCGCTGCGGCCGCCCCGCGCGTCGACGGCGAGGCCGAGCGCAGCTGACCCGCGCGCGTCAGGCCGGGTCCGGTGGTCCGTCGCGCTCGATCGGCACGTAGGCGACCCGGCGGCCGCCCGTCGTCGGAGCCGTGTCGCGCACCGCGGGCGGGGTCGTGCGCGTCGACGGCGTGAGGCGCCCGCCGTCGAGCACGAGGTACCGCTCCCCGGGCCCGGCTTCCTCGATGGCCCGCGCCACCCGGGCCGCGAGCGCGGCGGCCGCGCGTTCGGGATCCGCCGCCCGGCGCCCCGCCCACCACGCCTCGAGCGCCGCGTCGACCACGAGGACCGAGCGACGCCGGGCCCCCGACCGCTGTCGCAGCGCGAGCAGCCGCGGGTCGTCGGTCGGCCACGTCTCGTGGTCGGCGTCGAGCGCCTGGACGAAGGCGGGATCCATCGAGGTCAGAACGCGAACGCCGCCCCGAGCCCCAGGCCGAACGTGAGCGCGGCCATGCTCGTGAGCTGGAGCGACAGAATCAGCTCCTTGGGGGTGCGGCCGGTGCACGCGATGATCGCGGCCGGCAGCGCCAGCACGAGCGTGAACAGCACCAGCAGCGCCTTCGGGTAGAAGAGGAAGAAGAAGACCACGACCGCGTAGGCAATCGCGACCTCGATGCAGTAGACGATGCGCGAGCCGCGCGGGCCGAGCCGCACCGCGAGGGTGCGCTTGCCGACCTTGCCGTCCTGCTCGATGTCGCGGATGTTGTTGACCATGAGCACGGCGCACGCGAATCCGCCCGCCGCGACGCCGCCCAGCCAGCCCTCGCCCGTGATCATGCCGATGAGGATGAACTGCGTGCCCGCGGTCGCGACCAGGCCGAAGAACACGAACACGACGACGTCGCCGAGGCCCGCGTAGCCGTAGGGGCGCTTGCCGCCGGTGTAGAAGTAGGCCGCGACGATGGCGACGGCGCCGACCGCGAGCAGCCACCAGTGGCCGGTGATCAGCACGATCGCGAGGCCGGCGACCGCGGCGAGGCCGAGGAACGTGAGCGCCACGGTGAGCACGGTGCGGGGCTTGGCGGCGCCGGATCCGGTGAGGCGGGCGGGGCCGACGCGCACGTCGTCGGTGCCGCGGACGCCGTCGGAGTAGTCGTTGGCGTAGTTCACGCCGATCTGCAGCAGCACCGCGACCGCGAGGCAGAGGAGCGCGAGGCCGAGGGAGACGCCCTCGTCGGGGCCCATGGCGCGGGCCGCTCCGGCGCCGATCGCGACGGGGGCCACGGCGAGCGGGAGGGTGCGGATGCGGGCGCCGGAGATCCAGTCGCGCGCGGTGGCCGTGCGCACCTTCGCCGGGTTGCCGGAGCGGGGATTCGCGGGCGATCCCGGGCGGGTGCGTGCTGCGGATGGAGGGGCCTGCCGGGTGCGCTTCTTCTTCTGTGCCACGAGGGGCGATCCTACGCGGGGGGAGCCGGTGCACGACCGCGCCGGGCGATCGGAACCGCGCCGGGGCGCCGGGCCGCGCGACGACGGCGCTCCCGGCGGCCGCGGCGCTACCGGCTGCCGCCCACGGGCGACGGCGCCCAGCCGTCGGCCGGGCAGTTCCAGCGCATGATCGCGTGGCGGCCGTGCTCGAAGCCGAGCTCGCTGAGCGTCGAGGTCGAGAGCGTGAGGATCCCGCCGGCCTCGGCGGGCAGGCCGACCCACGCGACGGCGAGCGCGCGGATCACGTGCGCGTGCGCGACGAGGAGCACGTCCTGGCCGGACTCGAGCACGGGCAGCACGCGGTCGAGCACCTGGAGCACGCGGTCGCGGACCTGCTGGGACGTCTCGCCGGGGGTGTCGCCCGCGGGCACGCCGTCGGTCCAGAGGTCCCAGTGGCCGCGCTCGGACTGGATGTCGGCGGTCGTGCGGCCCTCGTACGCGCCGTAGTCGAACTCGACCAGCCGGTCGTCGACCTCGGCCTGGTCGCCGTAGCCGATGAGCTCGGCCGTGCGCTGCGCGCGCGAGCGCGGGCTGGCGAGCACGAGGCCGAACTCCGTGCCCGCGAGCACGCCGCCGACCGCGCGGGCCTGCTCCTCGCCGGTCTCCGTGAGGGGGATGTCGGTCGTGCCGGTGTGGCGCCCGTTGACGCTCCACTCGGTCTGCCCGTGGCGCACCATGACGATGCGGCCGCGGACCTTCTCCTGCCACTCCGGGGTGCCGGGGATCTCGGCGCGCGCGATCGCGGCGTCCACCTCCGCGTACATCGGCGCGACGTCGTCGCGGGCGAGGCGCTTGGCGGTGGCGGGATTCATGCCGGTCATCGTGGGGGTCTCCTCCGTCGCCCGGGAGGGGTGGCGGGCGACATCCGACTCTACGCCCGGGCGGATCCACGACCGCAGGGCGCGGAGGATCCGCGCGGCTCAGTGCACGTGCTCCAGCAGGTCGAGCCCGACCACGCCCAGGGCGTCGCGGACGGCGAGGCGGGCCCGGAGGTCCGCGTCGTCGAAGTGGACCATGACGGCGTAGGCGACCGCGCCGCGCGGCCCGCGGAGCACGCCCGCCTCGGCACGCACGCCCGCGTCGACGCCCGTGCAGTCGACCAGCGCCATGCCGTGCTCGCCGCCGCGGCCCACCGGCGCATCCAGCCCGAAGGACGCCGCGACCAGCGAGCGGTCGGTGTTGAGCGCGAGCCAGCCGACGACGCGCGTGCTCGTCTCCTCGTCGACCACCTCGCCGTGCACGAGCGAGGCGAAGAGCGACGCGAGCTCGCAGGCGGATCCGACGGAGAGCTGCGGGGCGTCGTCCGGCCCGCGGGTGCCGCGGGCCATGTCGAGCAGCGCGGTGCGGCGGAGGCCGAGCGACTCGGCGCGCGTGCGCACGGCGTCGAGGCCGACGAGCCCGAGGAGCGCGTTGGTGGCGGCCGCGTCGCCGGTCGCGCCGACGAGCGAGGCGAGATCCGTGACGGGCAGCGACGGCACCACGAGGTGGCGCCAGAGGCTTGCGGTGCCGCCCTCGTCGTCCGACAGGCGATCCACTGGGTGCAGGGGCGAGAGGTCGCCGCCGGTCATGCGCGCGGACAGCTCGACGAGGAGGAGCACGCGGCCGAGGCCCGCGGCGGGGAGGGCGACGTGGTCGTCGACCGAGAGCACGACGTCGCCGGAGTCGAGGTCGGTGGCGCGGGCGGCGACGCGCATCCCGTCGAGGGCGAGGCCGCCGAGGGCGCGGAAGGGGGAGCGGAAGCCGTCGGTCGGCTCCTGCCCCGCGTGCCGCGCCGCGCCGCCCCCGGTGTGCCGGGGGCGGCGTCGCGGATCCTCGCCGGCGGCGGCCATCGCGCGGCGCGTCACCAGATGGTGACGCGGGCCTCCTCGTCGAGCCAGAGGCCGTCGCCCGGCTCCACGCCGAACGTGTCGTAAAACGCGTCGATGTTGCGGACGATCTGGTTGCAGCGGAACTCGTTCGGCGCGTGCGGGTCGATGGCGAGCAGGCGCTGCACCTCGGCGTCGCGGCCCTTCTGCTGCCAGGCCTGCGCCCAGGAGAGGAAGAAGCGCTCGGCGCCCGTGAGGCCGTCGATCACGGGCGGCTCGGCACCGTCGAGCGACAGCAGGTACGCCTTCCACGCGATGGAGAGGCCGCCGAGGTCGCCGATGTTCTCGCCGATGGTGAGCGCGCCGTTGACGTGCGGCGCGTCGGGGCCCGTGAGCTGCGCCGGCACGAGCGCGTCGTACTGCTGGATGAGCGACGCCGTGCGCTCCTCGAACGCCGCGCGGTCCGCCGGGGTCCACCAGTCGGTGAGGCGGCCGTCGCCGTCGTAGCGCGAGCCCTGGTCGTCGAAGCCGTGGCCGATCTCGTGGCCGATGACCGCGCCGATCGCGCCGTAGTTCGCGGCCGGATCCCGCGCCTCGTCGAAGAACGGGAACTGCAGGATCGCGGCCGGGAACACGATCTCGTTGAAGCCCGGGTTGTAGTACGCGTTGATGGTCTGCGGCGTCATGAACCACTCGTCGCGATCCAGCGGGGCGCCGATCTTCGCGAGCTCGCGGCGCGTCTCGAAGCGGGCGGTCGCGCGCACGTTGCCCACCAGGTCCGTCGGGTCGATCTCGAGCGCCGAGTAGTCGCGCCACTTGTCGGGGAAGCCGATCTTCGGGGTGAACTTCTCGAGCTTTTCCAGCGCCCGGCTGCGCGTCTCGCCGGTCATCCACTCGAGGCCCGAGATGGACCGCCGGTACGCCTCGACGAGGTGGCCGACGAGCACGTCCATCTCGGCCTTCGCGGTGGGGCTGAAGTGGCGCTCGACGTAGATGCGGCCGATGGCCTCGCCCATGGATCCCTCCACCAGCGAGACGCCGCGCTTCCACCGCACGCGCTGCTCGGGCGCGCCCGTGAGCGTGCGGCCGTAGAAGTCGAACGACGCCTCGGAGAAGAGGCGCGGCAGCAGCGCCGCGTTGGAGCGGACGACCTGCCAGGTCAGCCAGTCGCGGAGCGCCGGGATCTCGGCCTCGGTCAGCAGCGCGCCCAGGCCCTCGGCGAAGCTCGGCTCGCGGAGCACGACCTCGTCGAGCGCGGCGGCGGGTGCCTCCAGGGCGTCGCGCCAGACGTCGAGGTCGGCGCCGGCCGCCGTCGCGACCAGCTCGCGGAGCTCGGCCCACGTGACGAGGTTGTAGGTGGCCTGGCTGTCGCGCGTGCGGACGTTGTCCCAGTGGAAGGCGGCGATGCGGGTCTCGAGGTCGAGGATCCGGTCGGCGCGGCCGGCGGGGTCGTCCAGCTGGGCGAGGCCGAGCATCCGCTCGACGAAGGCGCGGTACGCGTCGCGGATCGCGGCGTGGCCCTCCTCGCGGTAGTAGCTCTCGTCGGGGAGGCCGATGCCGCCCTGCTCGATCTGCACGACGTAGCGCTCGGGGTCGCCCGGGTCGTTGTCGACGAAGAGGCCGAGGAGGCCCGAGACGTTGGTCTGCTCGAGGGTGCCGAGCGTGCGCAGGAACGACGGCACGTCGGTGACCGCTGCGGCCGCGTCGAGGTGGTCGCGGATGGGCTCGACGCCGAGCCGCTCGACGCGCTCCTCGTCCATGAAGCTCGTGAAGAGGTCGCCCGTCTTGCGCTCCTCGGTGCCCGGCTCGGCGTCGACGGCCTCCTCGATGATCACCCGCACGGCCTCCTCGGCCGCCTCGGCGAGCTGGTGGAACGAGCCCCAGCGGGCCTTGTCGTCGGGGATCTCGGTGCGGTCGAGCCAGCGCCCGTTCACGTGGAGGTAGAGGTCGTCCTGCGGGCGCACCCCCTGGTCCAGCTCGTCGGTGCGGATCCCGGTCGGAGGTGTCTCGGCGCTCATGGGCACGAGCCTAGGTGTACTGAGTCATGACGTTGGTGACACTCGGGCCGCGGGCGTGAGCCCGTGGCTTGAGTGGATTCGTTCAGTGTTGTAGTGCTCGATGAAGGGGTCAAGCGCGTCGGCC